>CAMLRJ010000499.1 GCA_946482345.1 uncultured Cellvibrio sp. | reverse complement strand
AACTAAAGACATAGACGAACGGGTCAACGCTGTTCTCGGTAAAGTGGATATGACCCATCGGGCCAAGCATTTCCCAGGACAGCTTTCCGGAGGGCAGCAACAAAGGGTCGCTGTTGCACGAGCCCTGGTAACCGAACCCAGTATTATCTTTGCGGATGAGCCCACAGGTAACCTTGACTCCAAGAACGCGGATCGCGTTCTTGAACTGTTGGCATTATTGAACCAGGAAGGATCCACCATTTGTATGGTTACCCACGATCCGCGTTCTGCTAATACAGCCAAACGCAATATTCGGCTTCTCGACGGCGTTGTTGCAGAAGATTTAGAGCTTGTGGGTTCGGTATAATTGACAGGATACGTACAATGAAGCAGGATTTTATTTACACATTTCGTTTAATGCGATCTCGCCCCGGGTATACATTGCTTACCCTCGCCGTATTGCTTATTGGTATTTTTGTTACCTTAAGTACATATTCTTTTTTAAATGTTATTGCGTTTAAATCGCTGGATTTGCCCAATCAGCACGAGTTGGTCTTGGGGGATTTGTTGATAGATGGGCGCAGGGATAAAGGAAAATTGGATCCGTACGAGGCTAGAGATATCAAAGATAGCCAAGGGATATTCAAAAGCATTGCTTTTTTTTCATCGAGCAGCATTTCCCTGGCATTTAATAATGAATCTCAGGGACTAAATGGCGCTAAAGTTGATTCAAGTTTTTTTGATGTGGTTGGTGTCAAGCCGCTAAAGGGCAGAGCTATTTTAGAGTCAGACACCCTTCTTGGTGCACCCCAAGTGGCGGTTATTAGCTACGATCTCTGGCAGTCCACATTTTTAGGAAAAGAGAGCATTGTCGGGGAGCTTGTCCGAATAAATGGCTTGGAAACCGAAATTGTTGGAATAATGCCGAAGGGTTATGCTTTCCCAAGTGCGTTCGAAATATGGATCCCGTTAATTGATGATTTCTCCGGATTCCAGCGCGGCGACAGAAGAACTCATACAATGGTTGGCCGTTTAGCAGAAGGAGTATCTGTAGGTGAAGCCAATAAACGTGCGTCTTTGATTTTTCAGCGTTTGAGAGAGCAATATCCAATATTAAATGAGGGTAGGAACATATTCATTGAGCCTGTCATCATGTATGAAACAGGCCCGAATAACATGTCAGCTTTTAAGGTTATGTTGATAGCTGTTTTCGGAATTTTGGCGTTGGCGTGTGCGAATGCGGGAGGATTGTTACTGGCCCGCATGGGGGAAAGAGAGCAAGAAATCGCTGTCCGTATGGCAATGGGAGCTAAGCGAGTCCGCATTATTTTACAAATGATGCTTGAGAGCTTAATCCTTACCACCTTTGCGGGAATTATTGCCCTGTTGCTGGTGGATTGGTATCTGGAGATGATTAATAATTTATTCGCGAATATCGGAGAGCCCATACCATTTTGGTACAACTTTGATCTTGATGTTGAAACAGTATTAACTGCAGTATTAATTATATTAATCACCACCATTTTATCCACTTTATATCCCGCGACTAAAGCATCTGGCGTTAGCTTTAATGATGTGCTTAAAAGTGGTACGCGTGGTGCGCAAAGCCGGCAGTCAGGAAAATTGATGAAGATGTTGGTTTCTTTCGAAATCATTGTCGCAAGCGCTCTGGTAATTTCATCTTCTATTGTCATCATCACGAATGACCGTCTTTCGAAGATTGATTTCGGCATCCAAACCGAGCAAGTGCTTTTTGCGAACTACACACTTCCGGAAGATCTATCAGGTGTCGGGCACCAAGAAAAACGCCATGAATTTCAGACTTCTTTACGAAAAGCTTTGCTGGGAGTCCAGGGCGTAAAGCATGTGAGTTTTGCAAATGCCATTCCGAGCCAGGAGCCATGGCCAAAGGTTTTTCATGAGACCGGTGAAAAACACGCCCATTGGACCCATTATCGCAGGGCATATTTTGTAATGGCAGATGAATATTATTTTGATGCTTTGGGAATTAAATTAATAGCTGGGCGATATCCTACCGATCTGGATGATCACTCGGAAACCAATAAGGTCCTTATCACGGAGTCTTTCTCCGAACAATGGTGGCCCGACCAAGATCCGCTAGGAAAGCGTTTTGGCTCGGGAATTCCCGAGGATGCCGATAAAATGGCGCTGGAGGTTATCGGTGTGGTTTCCCATGTGGTACTTGCCGAAGTAGGTAGTTCCGATATGAAGTTGGGTACCGTGTTTGCAAATCATAATAAAGGTAAAAATATTATCCAACAAATATTAGTTACCGTTGACGGAGACCCCTATGCCTATCAGAAAGCGCTCAAGGACGTATTTTATAATATTAACCCCGACGTTGGATTTACGAAAATAGATTCACTGAACGGTGCAATCCAAAAAGAAAACAAACAGCTAACTATTCTTAATTCATTTTTTGCAGCATTTGGTTTAGGCGCACTTGCCTTATCAATGACGGGTATTTATGCGATTATGTCTTTGCTGGTTAATCAGAAGAAACAAGAAATCGGTATTCGCAGAGCCTTGGGTGCAACAAATAATCGAGTTCTTTGGTGGTTGGTTAAAGAAGGCTGGACGCCGGTAATTGTTGGTTTAATTGTTGGTGTCTTACTTTCGGCCTTTTTCTGTTATTTGCTCATTACCCAGACGGAGTTGTTCAATGGAATTGGTGCTTTAATTCCGGTGGTCTTCTTCGCGGGGGTAGTGTTTTATGTGGCTATAGCCGGGCTCGCAATTTGGGCACCCTCCCGGGATGCCATTAGAAATGAACCCATATATGCGCTGCGGGTTGAATAGGTTAGCAACAAAGTATTTTTATGGAGAATCCGGCTTTTAAGGTTTACAAGCCGGATTTGATTAATTAATTGGAGTATTTAGATGGATATAATCATTCCTGAAAAAAAGATTTCTTTTTTTTCTAAAGAGAATATTGTTCCGTTATTCAAGCGGTTCTGGTGGGTTATTACTGCAATCGTTATAATTATTGTTAGTGTCAACTACCTGTCTGCCCGTGCTGGCGCTACTTCTGTAAACCGTAAAGAGTTGACATTTGGAACTGTAGAAAGCGGCGCGTTCTCTATTGAGGCTCGTGGATCTGGTGTGCTTAAGCCACGCTATAGTTGGTGGGTTAGTGCAGAAAGTGTAGCAACGATTAAAGCTATTTATGTTAAATCTGGAGAAATTGTTAAGGTTGGTCAAGAGATAATGCTGCTCTCGGATCCAGTTTTGGAAGAGGCACTAGAGACCCAAAAATGGGAAATACCTATATTGGAAGGAAATCTTGAGAAAGCCAAGTCAGAAAAAATTCAAGCCATATTAGATCAAAAAATTAAGATAGCCGACTTGGAGCGTAATAATTATAGTTTGGAAAGTCAGATAGCAACAGAGCAAAGCTTACGTGATAGAAATCATAATTCGATGGGAGAAATGCAATGGAAAAACCTTATTAGAAGTTTGGATTTTTCAAAAATTCAATTAAAGCTAGAG
>CAMLRJ010000498.1 GCA_946482345.1 uncultured Cellvibrio sp. | reverse complement strand
ACATATCGATTTTTGCGCGTAAGGAACACGCACCTTCTTCGAATTCACCCGCGCGCATTTTTTCAAATAACGCAAGATTTTCGTCAACAGAGCGATCGCGATAAGGACTGTTTTTTCCAGCCTCAATTAATGTACCGCGATATTCGCGCATTTGCTCAGCACTCAAATCACACACAAACGCCAGACCATTTTTGATCAAGTGAATTGCCCATTCGTACAACTGATCGAAATAATCCGACGTGTACTTCACTTTTCCATTCCATGCAAAACCGAGCCACTTTACGTCTTCCATAATGGAGTTGACGAATTCTTCGTTTTCTTTTTCGGGATTGGTATCATCAAAGCGCAAGTTACATGCACCACCAAACTCCTCTGCCATGCCAAAGTTCAAGCAGATAGATTTGGCGTGACCAATATGCAAATAACCATTTGGCTCCGGAGGAAAGCGGGTCACAATTTTATTGTGAAGCCCCTGCTCCAGGTCTTTGCGGATAATTTGTTGGATAAAATGCAAAGGTTTGACTTTTGCGTCAGCGGTATCGTTGTTTGCAATCGAAGAATGATTGTCGCTCATGAGATAACAAATCCATAGGATGATTCGTGATTTGAACGCGACCTCGCCACTATCGAACGAAATCGCAAAAATTGGGGTTATTCTACTGATTTGACCGCTTTTTTCATACCTTGCTATTCACTTTGAATATCGTCTGCAACGCACAAAAAAGACTAAAAAACACTCAGTTTTTGGTGGGCGGAGGTGGTGCAGCACGATAATCACTACGACGGTTCAACTGATATCGTCTGACCGCCTGATTATGCTCATCCAAAGTCTCCGAAAATTCACTGGTTCCATCACCTTTAGCGACAAAGTAGAGCTCCCTCCCTGATGCTGGATTCAGCGCTGCGCGAATAGAAGCTGCACTGGGCAATGAGATTGGAGTAGGAGGTAAACCTTCAATAACATAGGTATTGTATGGCGTTGGCTCCTCAAGATTTTTACGTGTAATCCGACCAAGATAGTTCGCGCCCATCCCGTAAATCACGGTAGGATCAGTTTGCAATTTCATTCCCTGCTGCAACCGCCGGACAAACACACCCGCTATCTTATCTCGCTCGCTGTGATGCCCTGTTTCACGCTCAATAATGGAAGCCATAATCAAGGCCTCATACGGGGTTTTATAAGGTAAGTCAGGTGCTTTTTTACTCCACTCATCATCAAGCAATAATTTCATTTTCTGATAAGCATTGCGAATAATATCCACGTCGGGAGTATTGCGACTGAAACGATAAGTATCCGGAAAAATCCAGCCCTCCAAATTTTCAACCGGTAAACCTAACAGTGCCAATTGTTGCTCGGGTGTTTTGCCTACCAAGGTATGTTGGATATGTTGCTCGTTTGCTAAAGCGGTGAAAGCTTGTTTAACCGTCCAGCCCTCCACTATCGTAACCTGATATAAAATCACATCACCTTTTACTAACTTCTCCAGCATGGTTTTTGGAGTTGTTCCAAAAGGGAAAAAATACTCTCCAGCATGTATCTTATTGGTCTCACTAAACCGCGCATACAACCTCAATAAACGCGGATGATCCAAGGCACCTTTTAGTTGCATATCATGAGCAAGATGCCCCAGCGACTGACCAGGCTTTAACTCATAGGAATATCCGTCATCAGGAATAGGTAAAGGTGATACCAGCCAATTCTGAAAATAAAACCATGCCCCCACAACACTTAACATGGCAATCAATACTAGAGCACACAATAAACTTAATAGTTTTGTCGTCAGCGATAATTTTTTTGTCATAAGGTACGTGATTATCATTCTTCCAAGAGGGAGAGAAGATTCTTTTGTAGTTTTTGTGTGATTTGATACTGCCGATAATAAGAGTCTGTTAATTCTGGCAACGCTTGAAAACCAAAAAATATATGGTTTATCGGCCAAATTCCAAAGACACTATTGCAGAGAAAAATCTCATCCGCTTCCGCCAAAAACTCCAACTTCATTTCAATAATGTGTGCAACCAAACCTGTAGCAGGTGCAATCTTTTCAAGAATGAAGCGACGCATAATGCCTGCAACCCCAGCCATGGAGAGATCAGATGTATAGAGTTGCCCATTTTTTACAACAAATATGTTGCTTACCGTCGCCTCGATTACTCGCCCTTTTTCATCTAACAAGATCCCTTCAGCAAACTCATCAAGCCATTCCGAGCGCACCAAAATATGTTCGAGTCGATTGAGATGCTTCATTCCCGCAAGGATCGGATTGCAAGACAAGCGTAGGTCACAGACACGAACACTTACACCATTAATAAATGGTGGTGACTGAAGCCCAACCCCAGGAAAAATCCCAATGCAATAAGTCGGTTCCGGACACTCAGGCAAACGATAGCCACGACCACCAATACCCCGAGTTAGAGTTATTTTTACAATCGCATCTGTGACAGCATGAGAATCGACATTATTAATCAACTCATCGCGATACTGAATAAGCCGTTGTTTATCCAACGGGATTTTCAAACACTTGGCGCTTTGCTCCAGACGCTCCCAATGGTAATCCCAAAGAGGCACTTTCCCTTGATGCATGCGACAAGTTTCGAAAATCCCATCGCCATAAGCAAAACCCCGATCAAGCGGTGATATTGCCGCATCGAGCACACCATTTACACTGATCAAAGGTAGATTACTTGACATAATCGAAGCCTATATAAAAACGCCGGGCTGTCTCCAACCCGGCGCTATTTTTTAACGTAAAAACTGCAATTATTACAGTTTACGGAAAATCAGCGAGCCGTTAGTACCGCCGAAACCAAACGAATTGGACAATACTGCTTCAATTTTACGCTCTTGCGCAGTATGAGGCACAAGGTTGATGTCACAGCCGTCTTCCGGGTTATCGAGGTTAATCGTCGGCGGAGCAACCTGATCACGAATCGCCAAAATACTGAAAATCGCCTCAACAGCACCTGCCGCTCCCAACAAATGCCCAATCATTGACTTCGTTGAGCTCACAGCCACCTGCCCAACTGCTGCACCCATAACCGATTTCACCGCCTGACATTCAGCTTTATCACCTGCTGGCGTGGAAGTGCCGTGAGCATTGATATAATTGATTAATTCAAGCGGAATATTTGCATCTAAAATTGCATTGCGCATTGATGCAGCAGCACCTGAGCCATCCTCAGGTGGTGAGGTCATATGATATGCATCTCCACTCATACCAAAACCAACCAACTCGGCATATATTTTGGCTCCACGCTTCTTGGCGTGCTCATATTCTTCAAGAACCAAAACACCTGCACCATCACCTAGAACAAAGCCATCGCGATCCTTATCCCACGGGCGACTTGCCGCTTGAGGATTATCGTTACGGGTAGACAGAGCTCTCGCGGCAGCAAAACCACCCAACCCGAGGGGTGTTGTAGCCATCTCCGCACCACCGGCAATCATGACATCAGCATCACCGTAAGCAATGGTACGGGCAGCTGCACCAATA
>CAMLRJ010000497.1 GCA_946482345.1 uncultured Cellvibrio sp. | reverse complement strand
GGAAAAGCTTCGCTTTTTGAATTCAACATAATTTGTGTGGTACCCAATGTAGACGCACACAAAAAAATGATTTTTGCAAAATACTCGCGAGTCTCCATTGTTTCAGCATCGATAACACGAACACCGGTAGCGCGATTGGTTTTTGGATCATAAATCACACTGTGCACAATACTGTTGGTGACTATGCTCAGATTATTGGTTTTTTGCGCAGCAGGAAGCGTTGAACTTTGTGTGGAAAAAAAAGCACCGAATGAACAGCCTTTTTGACATTCATTTCGAGCCTGGCATTGGATGCGACCTTGTTCAATATGATGAGCGGCCGGTACGGATAAATGCGCGCATCGACCTATAATTAATTTGCGAGTTGTCCATTTTTTTTCGATACGCGCTTTCATTTCTTTTTCTACCGCATTCATTTCAAAAGGCGGCAAAAATTGACTGTCAGGTAAAATGTCCAAGTTTTCTTTTGATCCGCTAATTCCTGCGTGAACTTCAACATGGTCGTACCATTTCTCCAAATCTTTATAGCGGATCGGCCAATCAACACCGCGGCCATCTTGTAGATTGGCTGCAAAATCATGTTCACTCCAGCGATAGGATTGTCTGTGCCACAACAGGGATCTACCGCCGAATTGATTGCCTCGAATCCAATCAAAAGGTTTGTCTTTGGGCGTGCTGTAGGGATAATCCTTGTCATTCATAAAAAAATGTTTAGTGGCATCAGTAAATGCGTAACATTTTTTTTGTACAAAAAATTCTTCATCCAGTAATTTTCTTTCGATTTTTCCACGAAATGGCATTTCCCATGCTCTGACACCTTCGCCAATATAATCCTTGCGATGTTCTACCATGCGCCCGCGCTCAACGATTAAGGTTTTCAAACCTTTTTCGCATAATTCTTTCGCTGCCCAGCCACCGGATATTCCGGAACCTACCACAATCGCATCAAAAATAGTGGGTGATTTTGCAATAAGGATATTTGACATATGATGTTCTTAAAAAATTATGTTCTTAAAAATTTACTGACTTAAAGCCCAGGCTTTACCGACGCTGCTGAATTTCACATTGCCTTTGTAACCACCGGGAATGGCAAGGTACGACAATTCTTGTGTGGCACCGGGTTCAGATGTGTAGTACGCAAAGACTATCCAACTTTTTAATTGTTTAAAATTTTCTCTGTCTTTTAATGTGAAGGGCGATTTGCCTTGCTCAAACTCTGTCAGCAATTGAATTTTTTGTGCTGTTGATAATGTGTTAAAACCGGTGTTGGATTTTTTGTTTGCTTCGATTGCAATTTTATCAAGAGTTTCCAGAATCTGGTTTTGTTCATTAACATCCAGGCAGGAGATGGCGAATTGATTGATAAATTCGTGCGCTTTTGCTGCCAATGCGCCGGGTGTATCAGTTGCAGGAATGATGACATCACTGACATCGGCCAATAATGCCAATTGTTCAGCGTTGAGCAGGCCTTTTTTTCCTAATCGTGTCAGGTCAGTTGGTTTGGAAAAAGCGGCGAGTGATTCGAGACTGGCAGGCATAAGTACCAAGCCTGATGCCAGTGCCAAATACCTGATCATTTCCCGTCGATCAAACTTGTCTGTGTATTGTGGGTGCATTGATACCTCTGGTTATTGTTGGTCGGAATCGGCTTAAGTGTAGTGCTTATCCGAGCAGTTTGCGGGTCAATAATTGTAAACTTGTAATCGTTTGCATCCAGGTTTTGCCTGATGTCATAAAAGATAAAAGAGTTGGCCCGAGTTTTATTATGACAGTTGATGTAATCGTTTTCATGTGGCAAAGTCGCAGCCTTACAAAATGAATAAACCAAAAAATCGGGTGTTAATAAGATGCGACAGATTCTTTTATTGGTTGGACTGATTTGTTCAGTGAGTTGCACGGCTGTTCCTATTGATCGGGAACTATCCGGCTCCAGAGTAACACCTGAAACACAAGCACTTTATAAAAACCTGGGGGCATTACAAGGCAAGGCTTTCCTGTTTGGTCATCAGGATTCTCTGGCCTATGGCTATGATTGGGAAAAGTTACCCGATATGTCAGATGTTAAATCCAGTTCAGGATCTTTTCCGGCTTTGTATGGATGGGATTTGGGAAGAATTGAATTGGGTGAAGCGGCGAATGTGGATGGTGTCAGTTTTGATTGGATTCGTGATTCGATCAAAGCCGGTTTTTCACGAGGAGGTGTCATCACCATTAGTTGGCATATCACCAATCCGGTGACAGGCGGTTTGCACAATGATAATAAAACCCAGGCTGTACATGACATTGTTCCCGGTGGGAAATTACATAAAAAATTTATTGAATCGCTGGATAAATTTATCGCATTCAACGAACAATTAAAAATAAAACAAGCCGATGGAAAAAGTGTTTGGATACCGGTTATTTTTCGCCCATGGCATGAGCATAACGGTGAATGGTTCTGGTGGGGAAAGGGCAATACCACTGAAGAAAATTACATCAAACTTTTTCGGTTTACTGTTGATTATTTGCGCGAAAAAAATCAACAGAATTTAATTATTGCCTATTCACCTGATCGTTCCCGTATTGATACTACCAATTTTGTTCGCGATTATTTGTGGGGTTATCCCGGCGACAATTATGTCGATATTTTAGGGTTGGATGATTATTGGGATTTGGGTCATGAAGCCAATAAAACTCCTGTTGCAGAACAGTTGGTTATTTTCAGTAACAGTTTGGAACAGCTGATTAACATTGCAGATGCCAAAAATAAATTGGCGGCATTGACAGAGGGTGGCAATGAGTCTGTTTCTATGAAAAATTTTTATACCCAACATTTATTGAAAGGTATATTGGCAAATAGCAAAACCCGACGAATCGCTTATGCAATGGTGTGGCGCAATGCCACCAAAGGCGGCTACAACCAGAAACATTTTTATGTACCTTATAAAGCTCATCCTGAAACAGCAGATTTTATTAAGTTTAAAGAAAATGATGCAGTTTTGTTTGAAGATGAATTGCCGAAACTTTATCAATGATTATTGATCCGACAAGTTGATCATTCAGCTTGTCGATTTAATAAATATGGTTGCTATCCTTTGAGCCAAAAATCTACATATTCTTTGGGCATTAACCTGTCCGGTAGTTCTGAATCAGGATCTAACGCTATAATTCCACCATTTAGACGAGTCAACTCATCGAATGTTTCATAATATTCGGTGAGAGCTCTTTTATCTGATGGTGAATTTGGCATGGCAGAACGATATTTGACTGCACACTGTCCCAGTTTTATTTGTAAATTTTCTATTATTTGATTTCTTTGTTTCAGATATCGAACTGGTAACATAGATTCACTGATTTCGTCTTCTCTATAGAATGCGTATTCCCATCCTTTTCTTAAAAGTGAATCAAGTTTATTTAGGTATTCGCTAACCAGAGTGTCATCATATTTGCCAGTATTTATTTGCTTTGCAATTTTAACTATTTCATCGATTTCTCGAAAAAAGTTGCTATTGTTCACA
>CAMLRJ010000496.1 GCA_946482345.1 uncultured Cellvibrio sp. | reverse complement strand
TTGTAAATACATTGGTAATTCGCTCCAGGGTCGACGATGAGTTGACGTTTGGCGAATTTTTAAAAGAAGTCAAGCAAACGACATTAAATGCCTATTCCAATCAGGATGTTCCGTTTGAAGTCGTTGTGAAGCACGTTAGCCAGGGGCGTAACCTGAGTTACACACCGCTTTTTCAGGTAATGTTTAACTTTCAAAAGGAAATGCAAAGTAAGCTTGACTTCGAGCTTTTGAGAGCTGAGGCTTTACCCCTCAACCAAAAATTAGCAAAGTTTGATTTAACTTTTTCCCTTGAGGAAAAGCATGAGGAAATAAAAGGTTATATTGAATTTAACAGCGACGTGTACAGTCCAGAGACTATTCAGGAATTGTTTTCTCACTATTGTAATCTTTTGAATACAATTTTGGTTTCCGGTCACGCTAAAATTAGAACAATCGATCTATTAAGTCCATCAGAGCGAGAAAAAATTCTTGTCGATTGGAATAATACAAAAAGAGAATATCCAGATACTGCTTGCCTTCATGAGCTATTTCTAAAACAGGCATTATCAAATCCGAACTCAATCGCCATCCTATACAAAGACCAATCCATAACCTACAAGGAGCTCAATGAGCAGTCTGACAGGGTGGCTGGTTGGCTTGTTAGTTATGGCATCTGCCCGGATGATTTGGTGGCCATATGTATGGATCGCTCACCGGAATTGATAATTGGATTGCTCGGAATCCTCAAGGCTGGTGCAGGCTACTTGCCAATTGATGCATCCTATCCCCAGAATCGCATCAGTTTTATATTGCAAGACGCAGGAGTTGGTTTATTAATTGCTGATACGAAATCTGAAAATCTATTGAGAAATACAGGTTGTGCGGTAATTAATTTCAATGCTCTTGGTAAACATTCAAACTTTTCAACATCGATTAGTCTACCTAAATCAAATTCTCGACAGTTGGCCTATGTCAACTATACATCGGGCACTACGGGAACTCCCAAAGGCACCGAAATCGAACACCGATCAGTTGTGCGGTTGTTATTTGGCGTGGATTATATAAATCTCGATGCAAAAAGTCGTGTCCTCCACGCTTCCTCCATCTCATTTGATGCTTCCACATTTGAAATATGGGCAGCTTTGCTTCATGGCGGTTGTTGTGTGCTATTGGCGGACCGGCTCCCCACAGGCGATAGTTTTCAAAGAATGATTGAGGATTATCGGGTCAACGTCATGTGGATTACCGCTCCTTTGTTCAATAGCATTGTTGATGAAGAAGCAGAAAAACTTAGCGGTGTTGAACAACTGATTGTTGGTGGCGATGCGCTTTCCGTTCCTCACATACAACAAGCTTTGAAAGTATTACATGGAACGCGATTGATTAATGGCTATGGACCTACCGAAAGTACAACGTTTACCTGTTGTTATCCCATACCTGAAGCAATCAGCGGGCCAGAGGCGATTTCTATTCCAATTGGCAAGCCAATTGGAAACACCAGTGTCTATATTCTGGATAACAATCTGAACCCTACGGCAATAGGTACTTCCGGCGAGTTGTACATAGGGGGAGACGGCCTTGCGAGAGGGTACCTGAACCGCCCCGGATTAACTGCGAATGTGTTTATCCCAAATCCCTTTTCTCCAGAAGAGGGTGGGCGCATGTACCGTACCGGGGATATGGCACGATTCCTCCCCGATGGGAAGGTTGAATATGTTGGTCGGGTAGACAACCAACTCAAAATTCGCGGCTTCCGCATAGAGCCTCAGGAAGTGGTTATTGCGCTTAAGAATATTGATTGTGTTAATGAAGCAATTGTGGTACCGGATTTTGCTAAAACCGGTGAAAAGCGTTTACTTGCCTACGTGGTTGTAAAGGAAAATTCAGGTGTGAGTGCCTCTTCAATAGAGACTTCCCTTGCTTCGGTTCTTCCCGAATACATGATGCCCGAGAGCATTGTGTTATTAGATAAATTCCCATTGTCGTCAACAGGTAAGGTAGATAGGAGTCAGCTGCCTAAGCCTCTAAAAGTCGAACAGCATCTTCTGGGTTCTATAGTGCCGGCTGCAACGCTGACCGAAGAACAGCTTGTAAGTGTTTGGAAAGACTTACTGGACATCGAACATTTAAGCGTAACGGATAATTTTTTTGAAATAGGCGGCCATTCACTTATCTTGGTAAGAATTGTTGCCAGAATTAAAAAGCAATTTTCGGTAAATATTTCAATAGAATCGATTTTTGAAAATCCCACAATCAGAAAGTTAGCAGCCCTGATCGATCTGCGAGATAAAGATTCCGGAACTATAGAAAACCAGTTTCATAAAATTGAAACTCGCCCCTACTATCCGCAATCGTTCGCCCAAAAAAGGTTTTGGTTCCTGGATTCATTAGAGGGTGGTAGCGCTAATTATAATGTTCAGGGATGCTGGTCTTATAAAGGCATGCTGGACCATGGCCTTGTCACCGAAGCTGTCGAGGTCATGGTCAAAAAACACGAAATACTAAGAACCTCCTTTAAAAGTATTGACAATGAGCCGGTGCAGATTGTCCATTCAGAGGCGAGGGTTGATGTCGTATTACATGACCTATCCCAAAACAGCTCAGATGAAAATTCGGAAATAGTACGCCGTCTTATTAAAGATCATGCAGATAAATGTTTCGATCTTTCCAGGTGCCCGATATTCAACATTCAAATGATACGGTTGGCCACCCATGAAACTCTATTATTAATAAATATTCATCACATCATCACAGATGGATGGTCGGTTGAGCTATTTATTAAGGAATTTTGTGCCGTATATCAATTGTTAATGAACGGAAATCCGCCGCAAATTCTGGACTCCGGATTCCAATATGTTGATTATACTTATTGGCAAAATAAATGGTTAGGAAGCGGCGCTGCACAATCACAAGTGGCCTATTGGCGGCGAGAGTTGGCAAGCGCCATACCCCTGATCGAGTTACCTACCGACCGTCCAAGAAAAAGTGTTCAGAGCTTTAAAGGGGGAGTTATTACGTTCCCCTTTTCAGATGAATTATCAAAAAAACTGGTTAGCTTAAGTAAAAAGTGTGAATGCACACTATTCCATTTAACTCTGGCTGCATTTAACGTTTTATTGTCAAAATATACCGGCCAATCAGACATCTCTGTGGGAACGCCCATTGCCAACAGGGATCTGGTGGAAGTTGATGGTATGTTAGGTTTGTTCCTTAATACGGTAGTGTTGAGGAATAAAATTCCACAAGGCATGACCTTTTTGTCTTTCCTTGAAAGCGTCAAACAAAATGCCTTGAATTCATTTTCCAATAAAGATGTCCCATTTGAGCAAATTGTGGAGGAGATTAATCCCGAGCGAAGCCTAAGCCATTCACCGCTGTTTCAGGTAATGTTCACTTTGCTCAATCACAGGAATACAAACTCGATCAACGGCGTTGAATTAGATAATATCAGGATAGATCGTTGGATCTCGAAATTCGATCTGAGTCTGTTTATTGATAAATCTGAAAAAGGCCTGGAAGGGAATTT
>CAMLRJ010000495.1 GCA_946482345.1 uncultured Cellvibrio sp. | reverse complement strand
CGGGAGTCCAGAGGTAAGCGCGGCTGTCACCAACCCAGGCAACGGAAAAATTTTTGTCGCGGGATTGTAAGGCAACAACGGTTGAGCCCATGCCAATAGCACCAATTCCCGAAACAGCCGATTGTAAAATTGCCTGATGTGCAGCCTGAATAATGGTTTTTAATTCAGCACCGGGATTGGATTGAATTTGTTGGGCGACAGTGTCTCTGACAATTGCACTGGCGACTTCACCCGCTTCGTGACCACCCATACCATCAGCAACCAACCAAACTCCCGCCTCGGGTAAACAGAGGTAAGTATCTTCGTTGTTGTCGCGCAACAAACCGGGGTGGCTGGTTGCAGAGTATTCCGGTGGTGAAACAATCATATGTCGATATGCAGCCTTGTCTTCGCGGCTTCAGCCCAAGCAATTCAATAACTAGCAATGCTAGTGCAATTTCCGTAACAACACCAATAGCCGCCCGGAAAATTGCGACAGCTATGTCTATTTATTTACAAGCTACGAATATCAAAATTCAGTGATTTCGCCTGGGCTAATAATTCATTGTGTGTAATCACTGCGCTGCTCGCTTTTTCGGGGATCAGATAATGAGCAGCAACTCGCTGCAAATCCGCAATAGTCACATTTAAAATTTGTTGTCTGGTTTTTTCGCGTTTTTCGCGCGTACGTCCAAATAATTCGGCGTGAATAGTACTTTTGGCTTCGCCGGCGGGTGATCCGGGTTTATCCATACTGCCAATCACGCCTAATATGGCTTCTTCCAATGATTGCGCAGAATGTTTTTCATCCATAAGCCAATCAATTGCGCGATCAAAATCTGCGAAAGTTTCAACAAAACGGGGATCGCGATAAGAGTAAAAGCGAAATGCACCCGATTGGTGATCTTGTCCTGCGCCGCCGCCATAAGCGCCGCCTTGTTCACGAATTGCCCGGTGTAAATAGCCGTTGCGTAAAAATCCGCCCAGAACAGTCAGTGCTGCTGCATCGGCATGATCGGCAGCAACGGTTGGATAGGCTTTTGCGCAGAAATTAACTTGTGTATTGGTAATCCAGGCTTGATGGATTTGCTCCTGAACCGGTTGATGTTGGAAGGGAACGAAATGATCGTCTGCTTCTGTTTGCTGCCAACAGGCTTGCAAACTTTGATAATAATCTTGCATTTTTTCATCGTCACCAATTAATAAAAATTGTTTTGGCGCCCGACGTATTTTGTGATGGATAGAGGTGAGTGTTTCGACAAATTTTTTAAGTGCGCTTGCATCCTGTAATGATTGATCCAATTTTTTCAGGTTGCCAATCGATTCCATACCACTGAGTTGATGTGAAATTTTTCCAACCGGACTCATACCCGCACAGGCAGTTGTCATGGCCAGGCTATGGCCGTGGCCGGTAATACTTTGTTCACGGCGTGCACGTTGTTGTGTCATCAATTCATGAATACGTTCATGTTCATCGAAGCGAACTTTTTCAAGGGTGTCCTGCATCAATTGATTCATGGCTTTATGTTGACGAGCCAAAGCTTTGCTGGAAATTGTTAAATAGGCATCGCAAACCTGAATATCATTTCCCGGTGAGCGAATGCTTGAAAACGCATTTAATGAACCCACCACACTGGCTTGCAGTTGTTGTGTTTGCAGATAATCTTTTTCTCCAATACCGACTTCAGTCAGTATTTGGCAATAGTGCGGTAAATAAGTCAGTTGTTCTTCTGACAAGTCCGGTAATTTCATCACCAGTTGTTGATACACAAGGCCATTGGTGCCTGCAGAATATCGACGCAGTGGAAACTGATTTACTTTTTCATGGCTGCCAGGTGTGTAATGCAATTCTGCAGGGACATCTGCCAGTGTGACTTTCGGCAGAATGCTATCGTCATCAACTTGTTGTTGTCTTTGTTGTAAATCTTTTGCGCGTTGAATAATAAAATCTTGTTGTTTGCGGGTTAAATTTTGTTTGATATTGGCCAAACGATTTTTTTCTGCTGCTTTTTGTTCATCCGCAAATTGAAGATCTGGTCGGAAGGTCAAACGTACACGATGTTTGTTGTTGAGTAACCATTTGTTAATTAACTGCGCAACAAAATCAGGTGCAGCCACTTTTTCACGTAATTTGCTTAATGCAGTATCCAGATCCATCAAGGCTACTGCATCACCTCTGTGTGTGGCTGCCGTTAACGCTTGTAAAATCAGCTGTAAACCATAGGGGTAGCCATCGCCACCAATTTCACGTTGCGACAATTCCAATTGGTGCAGTGAAGCTTCTATTTCTTCTTTGGCAATTCCTTTTTCGACAATGTCGGAAAGTGTTTGCAAAATAAATTGCTCCACTTTTTCGGCATCTTCGCGCGCACAACCCTCAAGTCCGCACACAAAAGCCAATTCACGTGATGAATCATCAAGACCACATAAAGGCGAAGGTGCTTCACCCAATTCGGTTGTTTCCAATGCATGTTGCAAAGGGGATGCGCTGTTGTCCAATAATAAATTGGATAGAAGTTGCGCTTCCAGATAGTCATCAAGATTGGTGGTTTTACCTAATAACCAACCGACCACATGATGGGTTTTGTGTTCAATATTTTCTTCCGAATCGACAGGGTAGGCTTCTTCAATCGCAATCGGTGAAAAATAACGTTTTTCATCTTCAACCTGAATAATTTGATCCAGCTTTTCAAAATGTTTCAACGCTTGTTGCTGAAATTTTTCCTGATGCACAGCCGCAGGCGTATTGCCGTATGTCATGAAAATAGAATTGCTGGGGTGATAGTGTGTGCGATAAAAATCCAATAATTCCTGATAAGTTAAATCGGTAATATGTTCGGGATCACCACCGGAGTTGTAATGATAAGTGGTAGTAGGGTAGAGGTATTTGCACAAGCTCTGCCAGAGTTGGGAAGGCACTGAACTCATAGCGCCTTTCATTTCATTGTAAACAACACCTTTGAACACCAAATCAGAATCAGGATTTTCAGCTTCCGCAAATTCCAATCGATGACCTTCCTGTGCAAAATCCAATTCATCCAGTCGCGAAAAAAACACAGCATCCAGATAAACATCCAACAAATTATTAAAATCTTTCAGGTTTTGACTGGCGAAAGGGTAGGCCGTCCAATCGGAACTGGTAAACGCATTCATAAAAGTATTGAGTGACCGCCGCACCATCATAAAAAACGGATCGCGCACGGGATATTTTTTACTACCACACAAAGCCGTGTGCTCAAGAATATGCGCAACTCCTTTCGAATCCATAGGTAAAGTACGCAAGGCCACCAGAAAAACATTTTCATCATTATTCGCCGCCAAATGAATATGCTGCGCCCCTGTCTTTTTGTGGCGGTATTCTTCAAACACGCAATGCAAATGTGTTAAGGGTTCTTTACGCACTAATTCAAAATCGGGGCATGTCATAAAATCAGTTTTCCATAAAAATCAAGGGCTTGTGCAGTGTGGCAGCATTTCTTGTGATTGGGAAGTTGTGGCATGCAAATCGTTATTGGATAGCAGCTTTAAACGGAGTCACTTTAATAACAA
>CAMLRJ010000494.1 GCA_946482345.1 uncultured Cellvibrio sp. | reverse complement strand
ATAGTTACCCGCCTGATCTAAACGGGGGCGCTTATTTTATTCATAGATTATCAAAACAACTGGTTGAAGACGGTGTGGAAATTCTGGTGATTTGTCCATCCAGATCGCAAAACACACATTATGATTTTTATGAAAATGTAAAATTATATCGAATAAAATCATACCCTCTATTTTTATACCCTGGCTTCAGAGTATCCATACCCATTAATATCAAAGCAAAAATTGAATCGGCTATTACGGAATTCAAACCGGACATTATTCATTTGCACGGCAGATTTTTTCTGGGGAGTATTTGTAGCGATATTGCAAAAAAACACCGAATTAAAACGCTGGCTACCAATCACTTTATGCCGGAGAATTTTTTCCATTATTTTTACCTACCGAAAATATGCAAAGCATTTTTTTCAAGACTAGCCTGGCAATGGGTCAAACGATTTTTTGAACAATGCGATGTCTGGACGACACCTACGCAGACAGCGGCAAGATTATTAAAAGCCAATGGATTTAATCGGGATATAAAAGTCATCAGTTGTGGAGTAGACACAGAAAAATTCTACCCTCGCACACAGCTCACTGAAAAATTTTCCAATATCCCTGATAAGGATATAAAAACGGTTCTTTATACCGGAAGAATCGACAAAGAAAAAAATCTACCGGTATTGTTAAACGCATTTTCTATTTTGCGCACCAAAATTCCTTGTCGATTAATGATTACCGGTTCTGGTTCAGAACTTGGAATAATAAAAAAAATGGTCTCTCGTTTAAATTTGGATCAAGACGTTATATTCACGGGCCGATTAACTGATGAACAATATCCGGAAATTTTTAATTTGGCGAATTGTTATTGCCATGCAGGGACTGCCGAGCTGCAAAGTATTTCTACATTGGAAGCCATTGCAAGCGGCTTACCGGTAGTGGCTGCCAATGCGATGGCATTACCTGAGTTGGTCAAACACGACGTTAATGGCTATTGCTTTGAACCATCGGACTTTAGATCAGCTGCAGATTATCTACACAAAATACTGACCGATGATAATCTTGCTCGCCAAATGTCGATAGCGAGCCGTCAAATAGCGATTCAACATCACATAAAAAATACAGGAAAGGCTTATCGCGAGATTTATACGGAGTTAATCAATGCCTCCTAATCAAAAGTGTCGATTAACATTAAGCACCAGCATCACAGGATTGATTTTTTCAATGCTGGTCTCAATTTGTGCGGGATATTATGCTACGGAAAAAGCAGGCCCTTATGTAGGCGATTTATTACTGGATAATATTCCTCGCTATGACGTTTCCATATTGCATACATATTTGGCTTCAATATTCTGGATTCTTCTATTTTTTTATTTGATCAAAAAACGGGATCAGTTGGCGTTTATTTTTAGTGCTTTATCTTTATTTTTAATCATTCGCTCAGCTTTTGTGGTCATGACGCATCTTGGCCCACCCACCAATTTTTTAGCTGAACCTGTATGGCCAGCTTCTCTTTATATTCATCAAGGCGATTTATTTTTTTCCGGGCATGCAGGCGCGCCTTTTTTATTGGCATTATTGTGTTGGAACAACATTGTTATTCGGTATTTGTGTCTGGGAGCTTCTTTGGTGTTCGGTTGCATAGTGTTGTTAGGCGGCATTCATTATTCAATAGATGTCTTTGCCTCATTTTTCATTGCACATTCTATATATCACATTTCACGAAGATATTTATTAATCCAATGACACAGGAATATTATCAAACCATAAAACAACGCATCATCTCTATGCTAATTAGCTGGTGTGTTGTGGGCATTATTTACGGCAGTACGCGTTTTGTTCCCGGCGAGCACTGGGTCATTCCGGAATTGTGGCTGGATCAGCAAATTGCTTTTAGCACTCAGGGTATTTGGTTGTACTTGAGTTTCTTTTTGGTGGTGCCTTTTGCTTTTTTATATGCCCCACTGGAAAAAATTAAATCCATGATGATTGCAATTTTAATCAGTGCATTTATCAGCGGCCTGGTGTTTGTGATTTTTCCAACAACACTGGCTTATCCGGAATTCAATCAACACACATTTGCTGACCAGGTTTTTTATTGGCTGTTATGGATAGATACGGCACAAAATTGTTTACCTTCTTTACATGCCGCTTTAACCGTTATTTGTTTGCTGGGGCTTTGGGATAAACAAAAAATATTGTTTTCGTTTTTATATTTGATGATTACTCTGGCGATAGGATTTTCTATTATTCAACTGCGACGGCATTTATCGTTGGATGTAGGCGCAGGGGCCTTATTGGGAATAGTCTCTTATCTTATTGCCTCACGAAGGAAAAATTGACATGACGCAATTTGCCTATGCTTATGTATTTATGTTGGCAATGATTTTATTGGAAGTAGCCCTTGCCAAATATGCCCAACGTAAAACCATCCCCTGGGTAGAAATGATCGCCAATTTAAATTCCGGCCATTTGGTGATGTTGTTATTTCGCAGTTTGGAAATCGCCGGATTCGCATTTTTATTGGCACATGCCAACTTGCATCTTGTTGATCAATTGCCTGTTATCTGGCAATGGATTTTTGGTTTTATCGCCTGGGATTTATGCTTTTACTGGATGCACAGATTGCATCATAAAATTCCAATACTCTGGGCAGTACATCATGTTCATCATCAGGGTGAAGAATTCAATTTAACTTTAGCGGTGCGAAACTCCTGGTATTCATCGCTTACCAATTTTCCGTTTATTGCACCTTTGGCAATATTGGGTTTGCCCCTCGAAATTTTTGTTGTGGTTTCATCAATTCACTACACGGTGCAATTTTATAATCACAATGGATTAATTAAAAAATCCGGCATTCTTGATAAACTCTTTATCACCCCCGCCAATCACAAAGTACATCACGGTTTACATCCTCTGTATATCGATAAAAACTTTGGTGGTACTTTTTTACTTTGGGACAAACTCTTCGGCAGCTTTCAGGAACTGCGTGACGATATAGATGATCGCATAGGTTTGAAAAGTGGCATTCCGAGTCACAACCCGGTTTGGTTTAATCATCGTCCTTTGGTTAAATGGATTAAAAAACGCTTTCCCGAAAATGATCATCCATTGCAATTATCACAAGCCTATATTGGATTCGCCGGCATTTCACTTTTTATACTCTCGATTTTTTATGTGTATATTCAAGGTCAGGTTCCGATTGTTCAGGAATGGAATTTATTTGCAGGATTATTCATCGGCATGTTTTTGATTGGGGGCATGTCCGATAAAAGAATCTGGGGTTTAACAGGTTGGATTATTTTTTGTTTTGTTTTTCCGATTTATCAAATATTGTGGTTACAACATCTTGATCCGATATTATTGGCTTGTGTGCCTTTGTTGATATTGTCGGGAATCGGGGGGCTGCGATATTTAGTTAATTTTAAAAGCCTTACCCCCTCCTAACCTCCCCCTTGGCAGGGGGAGGGACTTTACTCCCTGCTTTTTGCGGAGTGTAATTTGTTCCCTCCCCTGCCAACGACTGTATGGATACAGGAGGTAGAGTAACGCAGGAGCAGTTACC
>CAMLRJ010000493.1 GCA_946482345.1 uncultured Cellvibrio sp. | reverse complement strand
CCTGGCGATAGTGACAGAATTGGCTAATACCCGACTAATAGCGATTGATTATGATCAGCTCATGGAAATGCCTGTAGATAAATTGCAAATCCTTGCGCGTGAGTTGGGGCTTGAGGCTCAGCCAGAAATGGTGAATCGGTTTGCCAGTGAATTTCTGGATGAAAACTTGCGGCATACCACCTTTACTGAAGTAGATTTGCAAGATGACCCCCAATGCCCGGCAGAAGTTATTTCGGCTTATTCGTTGATGAAAGGATTGACCCAGCTAGATAACAGTGCAGCGCTCTCAACATTTTCATCGCAATATATAGCGCACAAGAAAAAATTAGATGAAGAGTTTTTGTTGCTGGATCAAATAGAAAAAGCAGCGATAGAGTATGTATACACCAGCGAAAATATCTCCGGTTTAAAACAATTAGTAGAAGAAAGAACCCAGTGGGCAAAATCGTTAGAAAAAGATTTGGAAGATCGTACTTACTGGGGTAAAACACTTGAGCAATCGCTTAAGGAAATGACCCAACAGCATAAGGATGTGCAAGAAAATCTCGGTTCCGCACTGGCAGAGTTATTAGTTGTACAAGATGATTTGGTGGAAAGTGCGCGTCAGTTGGCGGAGCGCAATCGCGAATACGATATCGAGCGGGAATCGAATCAACGCTTGCAGCAGTATCTCGCAGAAGCAGAGCAGCGCCACCAACAAATCATAAATTCCAACTCATGGAAGCTGACTTTACCTTTGCGTGTAATAGGGAGAATATTTCGCGGAGAAACCCAATTGTTAGTGGCATCGATGAAGCCGGGGTTACAGCGCTTTGCGCGCGCTGTACATAAACGTTTACCGCTTAGTCCACGTGTAAAAAATGCACTTGCAAGTGTTGTTTACCGCATTGCCGGGCCAATGTTTGAAGGTGTAGTGCACTATGAGATGTGGCGCCGTAGCGGCCGGCCTGATGCCCCACAACTGGCTATCCAAGGTGTGGTTGCTCGCGAAGAAATTAATACCGTACTTAGTACATTAGTAATGCCGCGTGCTGAACAGCCTTTGGTATCAGTCATTATTCCAAGTTACGGCAATTTGCCCGTAACCTTGACATGCCTTATGTCGATTGCACGCCACATACCCAAAGCTTCAATTGAAGTAATCGTTGTTGAAGACCATTCGCCCGATCATGAAATCCATTGTTTACAGCAAGTGCAAGGTTTGCGTTATGAGGTTCACCCGGAAAATTTAGGATTTTTGCGGTCCTGTAATCGCGCAGTATCTTTTGCTAAAGGCAAATATATTTATTTGCTGAATAACGATACTGAAGTGACAGAAAATTGGTTGGATTCGATGTTGGATGTTTTTCATTCCCATACCGACTGCGGCATGGTGGGCTCCAAGCTGGTGTACCCCGATGGCCGCTTGCAAGAAGCGGGTGGTATTTTATGGAAAGACGGATCGGCCTGGAATTTTGGGCGATTGCAAAATCCGCAACAACCCGAATTTAACTATTTAAAAGAAGCCGATTATTGTTCTGGTGCATCCCTGTTAATTGAAAAAGATTTTTTTATTGCGCTCGGTTTATTCGATGAGCGTTATGTTCCTGCTTATTATGAAGATACTGATTTAGCTTTTAAGGTACGTGCAGCCGGAAAAAAACTCTATTACCAGCCTGCGTCAGTCATTGTTCATTATGAAGGTGTGTCTAATGGAACAGATACAGGTTCTGGAATTAAGGCCTATCAGATTGCTAACCAGAAAAAATTCTATGAGAAATGGCAGTCTGTTTTATCCAAACATTTTAATAATGCAGAGAGTGTATTTACTGCTAAAGATCGCAGTTGGAGCAAGCCATGTGTGCTGGTAATAGATCATTACGTTCCTCAACCTGATAGAGATGCTGGTTCGCGCTCGACCATGGCAATTATTGCCGGCTTGCAGGCAATGGGGATGAATGTAAAATTTTGGCCAGACAACTTATGGTACGACCCGGATTACACGCCTGCATTGCAACAGTTAGGAATAGAAGTTGTTTATGGCGCTGAATACAGTGGCCGGTTTAAACAATGGTTAATGTCAACCGATGGTGCAGTAACTCACGTGCTGATTAATCGCCCTCACGTTGCCGCGAACTATTTGAGTGACTTGCAATTTTTTCCAAATATACGCAGTGTTTTCTATGGGCATGACTTACATTTTGAACGCTTGCAACGTGAATATGATATCAATCCATCTGCAGCATTGAAAAAAGAAATAGACCATTTTTATGCACTCGAAACATCTGTGTGGAAATCCATGGATGTCGTCTTTTATCCCTCGCAAGAAGAAGCAGATACCGTTAAACAAATAGCGCCCAGTGTAAACGCGGCTGCAGTGTGCCCCTATATCTATACCGAACTGGATCGCTATGCATCACGCTCTGTTGTCTCTGGCAATAAAATTATTTTTGTAGCGGGTTTTGGTCATCCACCCAATACTGATGCGGCGGTATGGTTTGTTCAGGATATTTTCCCAAGGATCAAACAGTCCTGCCCTGATGCAACCCTGTCTTTAATTGGTTCGCGTCCTACCGATCAAGTATTGAAGCTTCAATCCGAATCGATTCATGTGACTGGTTATGTGACTGACGAACAACTGGCCGAACATTATGCATCTGCACGCGTTGCTGTTGTTCCTTTGCGTTTTGGTGCAGGGGTCAAAAATAAAGTTGTAGAAGCTATGGCATACGGGGTGCCATTAATTACGACTGAGGTAGGCGCACAGGGATTGTCTGGCATAGACAACATTATCCCTATCACTAGCGACACGCAATTATTTGCTAACCAGGTTCTTTCCGTGATGAATAGCGACGAGCAGTGGATCAGATTGTCTTCAGCAAGCAATGCTTATGTGAGCCAGCATTTTTCATTGGACGCGATGAAGCAAACGTTAGCGGTTGCATTTTCAGCGGGACAAGAGCAATAGAACGGAAACTTATGCACCTACAACAATTATTAAATCCTAAAAACAATAATCTGGACTTGTTCAGACTTGTCGCTGCATTGTTGGTCATCTATGGACATGCGCCTGCATTTATTCCGAATGCTGTGAGCACAGATGTGGTTGCCAGGCTCTTGGGCTTTGATTATTCAGGCTCTTTGGCGGTGAAGTTTTTTTTCATGCTGAGTGGTTTACTGGTTACCATGAGTATTATGGCGCGGCCTCAGCCGGTTGAGTTTGTAATTAAACGAATAGCAAGAATATTTCCAGGCTTATTGGTTTGTTTGGGCATTACTGTTTTTATTGTAGGCCCTTTGTTTACGCAACTGAGTGTCATTGAGTATTTTACACAATCCGCAACCTGGAACTATTTGCTGCACAATGCGCTGCTGTATCAACTTGAATGGAACTTGCCGGGAGTGTTTTCTGCTGGAAAAAACACAGTGGTCAATGGCTCGCTTTGGACGTTGCCGTTGGAAATGGTCTGTTATTTATTTTTGGTGGCTTTCTATACATTAGGTATATGGCGTTACCGACTATTTTCCAGTCTGTTTATGTTAGATATTATTCTAGCTTCAATTTTTATG
>CAMLRJ010000492.1 GCA_946482345.1 uncultured Cellvibrio sp. | reverse complement strand
TTATGAAAAATAAACCACTAACTGCAAAACCAAAAACGCATAAATCCCTGCGAGCAAATCATCAACCATTATGCCGAAGCCGCCTTTCACTTTTTTATCCAGCCAACCAATGGGCCAGGGTTTTACGATATCAAAAAAACGAAAGGCGACGAAACCAACCAACATCCAAATCCAACCTTTGGGCGCGAGAAACATGGTGACCCAATAGCCGACAAATTCATCCCAAACAATGCCACCGTGATCATGCACCCCCAATGCTTTTGACGAGCGATCACACCAATAAACACCTAATGCAAAGGTCACAATTAACCAGCTTAAGTAAACGCTCCAATGCAAATCCTGGATCAACCAAAAAATCGGAATCGCTGCAAGCGTGCCAAAAGTACCGGGGGCTTTAGGTGCTAGACCACTGCCAAAACCAAATGCAAATAAATGATCAGGATTGGATACTAATTGTTTAAAGCTCGGAGTCATATGATGATATTCATGAAAAATGTTGATATCCGGTTTGCATCAGCGGAAATTCTTCGCCATGCCATTCACATTGCACACCGGAACCCAAATGCATTTTGCCTATCACAGTGGCTGATATTTTTTTTTCGGCAATCAACATCGCAATTTGCGGCATATTGTCAGGTGACACGGTAAAACATAATTCGTAATCATCACCGCCGGTCAAAGCATAACGATACGCTTGTTGTTGATCCTGCAAATGTTTTAGCGCAGGTGACAAGGGGATATCTTCAACAAAAATGGTTGCTCCCAAATCGCTGCGTTCACAAATGTGATGTAAGTCAGCAACCAATCCATCTGAAATATCCAAAGCTGCATTGGCAAATTTACAAATTAATTTTGCTTCTGCCAATCTGGGTTGCGGACGATAAAAACGATTTTGCAAATAATCCCGGTCAGTGTCTGAAACAGTGATTTTATTTTGCAGCAGATCCAGTGCAGCTGCACCATCACCCAAGCTATTGGTCACTAAAATAAAATCGTCTGCATTGGCCGCATCACGACGCATTGCCGATTTGTTTTCGATAGCGCCCATCACTTGAATAGTGACGCTCAGCGGTCCTGATGTGGTATCACCACCGACCAGCTGAATATTAAATTCACGCGCGCAAGCAAATAATCCACGACTGAATTCACGCAGCCAGACTTCATCCGCTTGCGGCAAGGTTAAGGCCAGGGTAAACCATAAAGGTTCCGCACCCATAGCAGCCAAATCACTTAAATTGGTACGCAATGCACGCTCGGCAATTAAATTCGCGGGGGCATCTTGCGGAAAATGCACATCGGCAACCAAAGTATCAACCGATACAGCTAATTGTTTTCCAACCGGCATTTGCAACAAAGCACAATCATCGCCAATGCCCAACACCACTGATTCCGAAAGCGACGCTTCTTGTTCGCTTTCAAAAAATTGCTTAATCAGTTGGAATTCATTCATTTATCTTTTATTCGCTTTGACTTCAACTGCACGTGTGACTGCTGCAGTTTTATCCAATACACCATTGATGAATTTGTGGCTGTCTTCAGCGCCAAATTTTTTCGCCAGTGACACAGCTTCGTTGATGACCACTTTATAAGGCACATCCAACCGATGCAGAAATTCATAAGTGGCCAAACGCAACAATGCACGCGTAACAGGGTCGAGTTCTTTTAAACTGCGATCAACCAAAAAAGGTTCAAATGCATTTTCGATATCACTCAAATGTGCAGGCACACCATGCAGAAGATCATGAAAATATTCCAGATCAACATTGGTCATATCGTTATCAACACGAAACTCCGCTTCAATCGCATTTAAACTGGCACCCGCCATTTGCCATTGATACAAACCTTGCATCGCATAATGACGTGCCATACGTCGCGTTGCAGCCAATGCCGCGGTGGATGAAGATGCGGATGATGAATTACTCATGGGAAATACCTGAAAATATCACCCCACCCTAACCCTCCCCTTAGCAAGGGGAGGGAACAAATTCCACTCCGTATTAAGTAGGGAGTAAAGTCCCTCCCCCTGGCAAGGGGGAGGTTAGGAGGGGGTCATGCTTGTAAAGAAATATGAAAATAAAAAATTAAATTTTCGCCGACTATATTTTTCCTAACAACGAAACCATTTCCAACGCCGTCGATGCCGCTTCAACACCCTTGTTGCCTGCTTTGGTTCCAGAACGCTCAATGGCTTGCTCAATTGAATCAACAGTCAACACACCGAAGGTAACCGGTACGCCGTATTGCAAAGAAACTTGCGCAAGACCTTTGGTGCATTCGCCTGCGACATAATCAAAGTGTGGCGTACCGCCACGAATCACAGCGCCCAATGCAATAATGGCATCGTAAGATTTTTTTGCTGCAATTTTTTGTGCAACGATTGGAAATTCAAACGCACCCGGTGCGTAATAAATGACGATTTGTTCATCTTTAATACCGTGACGACGCAAAGTATCCAATGCGCCATCTTTCAAACTTTCTACAACAAAACTATTCCAGCGACTGACAATTAATGCATATTTGCCAGCACACGCAGAAAATTCACCTTCGATGACTTTGATGTTGCTCATGGATTTTTACTCTCTAAATAAAATTTTGCACCCCCTCCTAACCTCCCCCTCCACAAGGGGGAGGAACTGTCCCCTCCCCCTTACGAAGGGGAGGGTTAGGGTGGGGTTTGTTTTAAGGACACAAATACTCAACAACTTCCAAATCAAATCCGGACAACGCCGAATATCGCATTGGTGCCGACATCACGCGCATTTTGCGGATGCCTAAATCCCGTAAAATTTGCGAGCCGGTGCCGACTTGTTTGTACAACACATCAGCACTGCGGCGTTGTTGTTTGCCGGACAACAACCAATCAATACTTTCTTCAACATCAGCTGTTGATTCATCGTGGCAAATCAACAGCACTACCCCTTTGCCCTCTTCGCTCACACGCTGCAAAGCTTCCTGATAAGTCCAGCTTTTGCCACCGGCAATAGAAGGGCGTTTGATAGACAACACATCGCGTGCGGTATCCATTACATGCACACGCACCAAAGTCGGGGATGCATCAATCTCACCCTTCACCATCACAAAATGCAGATCACCACGGGCAAGGTCGCGATAGGTTTTTAATTCAAATTCGCCATACAAAGTCTCAACTTTGCGGCTATTCACACAAGCAACGGTTTTTTCTTTAGTCGCCCGGTAGTGAATCAGGTCGGCAATGGTACCGATTTTCAGATTATGTTGCTCGGCAAATCGCTCAAGGTCCGCCCTTCTCGCCATAGTGCCGTCAGGATTCATCACTTCAACAATCACCGCAGCCGGTTCAAAACCCGCCAACCGAGCCAGATCGCATCCCGCTTCCGTATGCCCCGCACGGCTCATAACCCCACCAGGCTGCGCCATCAAAGGAAAGATATGCCCAGGCTGCACCAGATCTTCCGGCTTGGCATTCATTTTCACCGCTGCACGCACAGTCAAAGCACGATCAGCCGCAGAAATGCCGGTGCTTACACCCTCGGCAGCCTCGATAGAAACAGTGAAATTAGTCGTATGTTGGGA
>CAMLRJ010000491.1 GCA_946482345.1 uncultured Cellvibrio sp. | reverse complement strand
TTATATTTTTCATAAAACCACCAATTACAACAACGTAATCGCCACCATAGCTTATGAGGCACCACGATTTGTTTATATGGTTGTTCAACCTTTTTTACAGCTAACATCAAATTTATTCATAGCACTACTGATAATTGTAGGATTACTTTATTTGGATCCTATTATTGCCATTTCTTCTGCGTCCATTATTGGTGGATCTTATTTATTAACCTATTTATTTGTGAAAAAATCATTGAAATTTCACGGTAATCGAATCACTGAACGCAATGAAAAAGTTCAAAAAATTCTTTCGGAATCTTTCATAGGTATAAAGGATATAAAATTAAACGCACTTGAGCGTCTGTATATAGACAGACTCAATATTGTCAATTTCAAAGGCCTGGATTCTGCAGCAACCATTTCTACTTATGGTGATGTACCAAAATTTGTTATTGAGACAATTTCTTTCTGCGCCATATTATTTTTGGCTATCGGCTTACTGAAGCAATCCAATATGCCCGGTGACGTGATTTCTATATTGAGCGTCTACGCGTTAGCAGGCTATAAGTTATTGCCGACCATGCAACAAATCTACAAATCCATATCATCTATGAGTGCAAATGGTAGCGTCATTCAAGATTTGAAGAAGGAAATAGAATATGATGTGGTGAAACATTCTGCTGACAATATTCAACAACTGAGCTCTATTTCAACTGTAGGTCTTGATCAGGCCTCATACTACTATCCAAACAAAACCGAACCCGCATTGGATGATGTAACAATTACCTTTCATTCTGGAAAATTAAATACTATTGCTGGACCATCAGGCTCAGGGAAATCAACATTAGCGGATATTTTATTAGGTCTGCTTTATACAAGCTCAGGCAATCTTTATGTCAATCAAGAGCCCATTACCCAAAATAAACTTCTCGGCTATCAAAAAAGCATAGGTTATGTCCCACAAATAATTTTTATTCTCGACGACACAGTGATTGCAAACGTTGCGTTTGGCGTGCCTCCAGAAAGTATCGATATCGATAAAGTAAACAAAGCGCTTATACAAGCAAACGCAATGGAGTTCGTTGAGCGCATGCCACAAGGCATCGATACCCAACTAGGGCAAGATGGCAAACTGTTAAGTGGCGGCCAACGACAGCGTATTGGGATAGCACGCGCACTTTACCGGGATAATTCGGTATTGATTCTTGATGAACCCACCAGCGCATTGGATATTCAATCCGAATTTGAAATTATGCAGCTGTTAAATAAGCTAAAAACCGAGATGCTTATTATTGTAATTTCACATAGACCAGCAGCGATTAAACTTTCCGATTGTATTACCATCCTTGAGCATGGAAAAGTGACTGCGAGTGGCAACTATGATCAGTTAATTACTGAAAACCAACATTTTAGGGAACTGATTGAAAAAGGAATGATGGGATAAATGAACAGATCAAATGAAAAAAAATTTATCCATATACTATGCCCAAGCTCAGGACTTGGGCTGAAGAAAGACGCGCTAATTATAAAAAGAGCGCTCGATATTAATAAAATTCCGAATAAAATTACCTATGTAAATTTCGGTCTTATCCCCAAAAATATCCTGCATAAAGTTTATTTAAAATTAAAAGCAAAGTTGGCGGTGCTATTTGATCAATTCCAGTTATTAATAGGGCGCAAAAAGCAACACCTAAGTATTCACTTAGAAGTCATGATGCACCGCAATATTTTTATGGCGCCCACCAATATTCTCATTCCCAACCAGGAATGGTCAGTCATTAATCCTTTAATTCTGGAAAGAACAGATATTGTCTGGTGTAAAAGCAGGCTGTGCGAAACTATTTTTTCAGAAATAGGATTTCGCACATGCTATATCGGTTTTCAAACACTGATTAACCAACAACCCGCACTTAATCACCAACGTAAAAGAGAATTTTTTACCCGAATTGGCATGACAAAAACACGTGGTTCAGATCAGTTGGTGGAATTATGGAGCCAACACCCTGAATGGCCAACACTTCATATGGTTATAGATTCATCGCTACAACCAGAGAAAACACCCTTTAATGTTCATTACATACGACCAATAGAGAGCGATGAAACCTATGCGTCTCTGGTAAATTCGTTTTTATTTCACATCTATGTTACCGAAGCAGAAGGTTTTGGCCACTCAATTGTTGAATCCATGTCAACAGGCGCCTTGGTCCTTGTGACCAAAGCCGCCCCCATGACTGAGTATGCTGATGATACCAACGCAATTTTGATCCCAGCTGAGTATGCCGGGCAAATGAAGCTATCACCGCGATTTAAATCATCCAATTTACAAATTGAAACCGCTATCAACAAAGCTTTAAATTTGAGTGACGATCAGTTAGTTAATATTAAAAATAATGCGATGAAAGTTAATGCCGAGCTGGAACAGAAATTTATAGAACTGCTTAATCTAGCCGTCAATTCATCTACCCATTATAAGTAAATTATCGGAGCGACCATTGAATTCATCATTATCCGTTAGCGTAATCATTCCCGCATACAATTCCGGGAAAACCATATTACGCGCATTGGATTCCGTACTAAGCCAATCAACTCTTCCATCGGAAATTATTGTTGTTGATGATGGCTCCTCAGACAATACATGTTCATTAGTTGAAGAGAACTACCCTGATGTCAAGTTAATAAAACAACCTAATGCAGGAGCTGCAGCTGCCAGAAATACAGGCACCCGATTATCCACCGGAGAATTAATTGCTTTTTTAGACTCTGATGATTTTTGGCATATTCGAAAACTGGAATATCAAATCTCTATTTTTGAACGTTTTGATGACGTTGGTATTTGTTCAACCAAATGTGTTTTTTTGTCAGAGCATGCCAATCTCATCTATCAAGAAAAATCACAATCGTTATTGGAGCCATGCAATTACGAAAGGATTAGTTTCCCCAAAATATTCCATTCCCCTTATTTCGGCACTCCCTCTGTGATGATGAGAAAATCTCTATTTGAAAAAGTGAATGGATTTAATCAATCATTGGAAACAGCTGAGGATGTAGATTTATGGCTGCGATCATGTTTTCAATCTCATTACTTACTGATAAAAAACCCATTGACTTATGTTGTAGGCCAAGAAGTTTCTTTATCCAGTAGTGCCAAAAAATCAACTTATGAGTCGCACATACAGGTAATAAATCGCTTTGTATCCGAAAATAAACTCCCTCTGCAATTTAAATTAATTACATTCCGAAGAACCAAGTCAGATATCTATTGCGACTGGGGATCAAACTTGTTGGTTAATCGCTATTATGCTTCAGCTATCAATAAGCTATTGATATCGTTTTTCATTTTTCCAAACTTTCGAGCCAGTTATTTATTATTCAAGGCAATCTTTCGAATTCCGCCAAAACAACCACGCAACTAATTACCCAGGAATTTCCTATGCATCCGACAATTGCCAAATACTTATTCTATTACCCTGTTACCTATTTAAATGGCGAACACATTGCGCGTTATTTGAAAGAATATAATGATTTCCAATGGCTTCCTACAGAACAAGCATCCCTTATTCAGCAAAAAAATTTA
>CAMLRJ010000490.1 GCA_946482345.1 uncultured Cellvibrio sp. | reverse complement strand
TAACTGTAAAATAGTTCATCAAAGCTGCCATCTGCTATAGCAAGGTTTAATCCGGTTTCAATACGTTCTGCCAGTAATGCATTTTCTTTGTTGGTAAAAAAATAAATAGGGGCGTGGTAATACAGCATCAAGTTTTGTTCTATGGCAATGTCATGATCTTTATGCAGCAAGTATTCATCCCATATTTCATAAAGACCACGGGGAAAATAATCAAACCGTCGAGCTTTCAGCATATCGAACAGTAGCTCGTAATGTGCGGAGGTCACCAGTGGTAATTGATTTTTTTTCAGGATTTCGGTGTCTGGCCAGGAGGTTCCCTGACCGGCACGGAGTTTTCGTAATTCATTCAATGTTTTGATCTTGCCAAAACGCGCCTGATCATCCTGACGAATCAGAAAAATGCGATAACTGTTTAATTCTTTTAGCAGTGAAATTTTGATGGGAATTAATTTGGCTTCCCGTGTTTGGTCTGTCATGGTCCACATCAGGTTGATGACGCCATTGCGTTCCAGCTCAGCAAGAAATCGACTGTTGGTTAATTGGTGTGGGTAACTTGAAACCTGGTATGGGCCGTGAGTGCCAAGGGTTTTTTGCAGCGCTAGTTCCAAAATTCTGGGAAAAAATGATCCGGTTTTTTCAGCGCTTTTTTCAATCGGGGGAAGAACAATCCGGGTTAGGGGCAACGGCGTCAGTTCCTGGGCATTACCGATTTGGCAGGAACTGCTGGTCAGTAGTAGGTAAACAAAAAACCAGACTAGACGCCGTTGTTTGGGCATAGGTTATTTCAATCGCAAGTCGGGTGAGTTCTCTCCAAACCAGTAAACTTTTCCATCCCCTGTTTTGTACTGCACGGTAAAACCTGAGTTACCAAACCCCTGGAAGTAAGACAGCATGACCCTGTGATCTCCCTTGGTTAAAAATACATTGCAGGACTGTACAGAATATGGACGATCTTTTGGATGTTCGCAAATTGTTTTGCCATCAATTTTTAAAGAAAAGCCATCATCACTGCCAATCAGGAACTCATATGTACCTTCTTTAAAAGTGGTAACCATCTGGTCAACATCCACAAAAAAGTCATCACTTGCCTTGGCTATGTTACCCAGTTTGGCGTGGCCGAATTTTCCTTTATGTTGGAGATTAAGGTTGTCAATCATAACGCTGATACTGGACGTTACATCGCGCACCTGATTGATATCGGAAATACTAACGCGGTTTTTGCTGATAACCACATTAATGTTTTTATCAACCATAACCGGTGTGATTCGATAAACAATCACACCAATAACCAAAAGAAGTAGCAGACTGACAATCGTATTTTTATTTAATGTGAGTTTCATTTAGAACACCGGACGTAAATGCCAAAATTGGAACCAGTTGCGCAGATTGAATGCATCTTCAGTTAGCCCGAAACTGTAAGTAAAGGGAGAGAAGAAGGCAAAAATTGCGATTATCAATGCCACAAAAACAGAGAGATTGATTAAGGTATGGCGATTCAATCCCATCAGCTCGTTGCGGAACAAATAAGTCACCAATAACGAGAAGTTGATGGCTCCGAAAATCAAAGGGATAAAGTAGTGGTAAAGGTACATCACCCGTTCTATCTGCAGTATGGCAATCATGTAGCTCAGATACAGTCCGGTGAATAAACAAATCCAGCCAAAAAGTTGTGTGTCCTGAATCGGTGCTTTATAAACAAATCGACCAATAATTAATGAAGAAGAAAAAATAATTCCCAAAATAACGGAGAACCAAATAATTGGATTGCCAACTAAATAATTCCAGTAAACTTTGGTAATTCCATCAATAGTATCTTTACTCCAGCGATAGCTGATGGTGCGTGCACCTAATGGCCAACCAATAGCGTGGCTGCCATTTTCATCGGATTTGCAATAATCCAGCTTGGGCACACCGTCCGCATATTCCGACATGTATTTCCAGTTGTCTTTCATGCCTGTCGCAAAGGTGCTTAAACTCCAGGTATTACCCATACGAATTTGTTGCAAGTATTCGGGCGACGCTTTGTAGGTTCGATTTTCCTTGATGGTTTTTCCCATGCCGATGTGAACATAAAAAACCGAGAAAAAAACCAGCAATAATGCCGCAATACTGATTGAGCCAGTGGTCAATGCGCGTTTGATCAGGGCTTGCCATTTCCATTGCTGGATGGCTTGCCATTGATCAACCAGAAACAGTGCTGCGAACAATAACAACAAAATAAAAGCGTTCACTTTTACGCTAATGGCCAGGCTAATCAAAACACCGAGTATGGCGTAATGTTTTAACAAAATCGGTTTCTGGTGTTTGTGCCAGTCGGTAATCACACGAACAAACCAGTAAACAGCGGCCATAATAAAAAATAGTTGAATACCTTCCAGCATGGCGGACCGTGAATGCATCACCAATGCGTTGTCGAAAACCATCATTGAAGAAAAGGCAGCCGCTAACCAGGGCATGCCGGTTATTCGATTTAATATGCCAAAGAAAAACAAAACACTGAGGGCCATCATCACTGTTGAAGGCCACCGATAACCGGTGAATTTCAGGTTGGCAGGTGTATCGTCACCTAGCAAATAATCGGTTACCAGCATTTTGGATTTATCGATGTTTTCATTGTCACCGAAAGCCACTTCACCTATAGCCATTAACATCTTGCCAAGAGGTGGGTGGGGTTCCATATACATCACACCATCAATATGTTTTTGTGCCGAAACTATGTGATAGTTTTCGTCCCAAAACATACTTTGTGGCGAGCCGTAATAAGGAAAATATACGGAGAAAGAAATCACCAGCACTAACAAAGGATATAAATAGGGTTTGAGTAGTTTAATTTTATTGTTCATGTCGATCTGAGACTGTTGGTTATTGTTAAAAAAATGCCAGCGCAGTCTATCAGAAGCTTTTTGATTCCGCTCCTACCGCCAAATATTGGCCGTTAAGCAAGTCATCCCCCTCCAGTAGTGCCAGGCTGTGCGAAGGATATACTTCCTTGACGCGCAGTTGAAGATCGCGTTTTACCAAACGCGTCTGATAAGTTTCATATTGTGACGGTGATGCCAAAACCACTAATTGATAAAGCGTCATCTGGTCTCCCGCATGTAATCCATTATTTGCGCCACCCTGAATCAACAATTCAACCTGCCCTGGAGTGGATTCTATTCTGGCCATGTAAGGTTGGCAGCGAATGTTTTGTGCGAGTTGCTTGCCTGCTTTCATCAGCAGTTGCTGGATGCGTCTACCGTATTGTGATTGCCACAAATCCGGTGAATTAAAGCCTATGGGTTTCGGATTTTTCCAAATGCCCTGGGTATAAAAATTATCTTCCAGTAATACTTCCCCGGTAAATCCATCACGTAATTCGAGCCGTAGTCCAAATACCCTGTCGCGGGTATCGGCAAACTTCATCATGGTGAAATCGGTAAAGTGGTTGCGTAGCATTTGCATAAAAGCCGGGCTGTAAACCGTATTGGGATCGCGCATCGACATATCCAGAATTTCACCGGACAGTACAAATTGTGTTTCTTCCCTGAGTGCGATTTGTTGGGTTAATTGGCGTTTTT
>CAMLRJ010000489.1 GCA_946482345.1 uncultured Cellvibrio sp. | reverse complement strand
ATGACATTCAGTTTGTTCACATCAATTTGTATTGCTAACCCAACATCTGACTTACAATCACTGCAAACCCGTTGGGCAGAAATCAAATATCAATTGCCTGCAGCAGAACAAGAAAAAGCGTTTCAGACTTTGGTAACTGAGGCTGAAAAATTAACTACCACTCACAAAACAGCGCCATTTCTAATCTGGGAAGGTATTATTCGTTCGACCTACGCCGGTGCCAAAGGTGGGTTGGGTGCTTTGGATCAAGTTAAACAAGCAAAAAAATTATTTGAGCGTGCAATTAAACTCGATCCTGCTGCTATGGATGGATCAGCCTACACCAGCCTGGGCTCACTCTATTCTCAAGTACCCGGCTGGCCAGTGGGTTTTGGTGATGATGACAAAGCCAAAGAAATGTTGTTAAAAGGTTTGAACTATAATCCTGATGGCATAGACTCCAATTATTTCTACGGCGATTATCTGTTGGAGCAAAAAGAATATCAGCAAGCAGTCGCCGCGTTTGAAAAAGCATTACAGGCAGCGCCACGCCCAGGTCGCGAATCTGCCGATGCTGGGCGTAAAGGTGAAATTCAGACCGCACTGGCAAAAGCGAAAAAACATTTATGACGGAAAAACAGGGAGCCTCTGAAAAATGTTGGCGAGACAGTCAGCGCAAGGCAAAAACAGGCGAAAAAGCGGAGTTTATACGGAATAAATGAGCATTTTGAGATTGTTTTTAACGCAGCGATGGCAACGCAGGTAATTTTTCAGAGGCTCCCTAGATGCAAATATTATTGGTTGAAGACGACACCCTGCTCGCGGAAGGCATAGTTGGCGCCTTATCGCGTGCAGGTTTTGCAGTAAATTGGTTGGAAACCGGTAAGGCCGCCGCTGCACAAGTTGTCGCCGAACCGCCAGATATTTTATTACTGGATTTGGGTTTACCCGACATGGACGGCATTGATATTTTAAAACTGGTGCGCCACAAAAAATTACCCACGCAAGTATTAATTCTTACCGCCCGCGATAGCACTGATGCAAAAGTGATTGGCTTGGATTCAGGTGCTGATGATTACCTCACCAAGCCTTTTGCTGTCGATGAATTACTGGCACGTTTACGTGTATTGGAACGTCGATTGGGTAACGCGTCATCCTCCATGATTAGTATTGGGTCATTGAGTTTGAACACTAATCAACATCAAGTGTTGCTGGATGGCGCAGAACTGAATTTATCTCGCCGCGAATATATGTTGTTAAAAGCGCTGGTAGAAAACGTGGGCGTTATTCAAACACGGGAAGGCTTGGAATCCAAACTTTATTCCTGGGACGATGATATCGCCAGCAACGCCGTTGAAGTTCATATTCATAATTTACGGAAAAAATTACCGCCGAATTTTATTAAAACTTTGCGGGGTATTGGTTATATGGTGCCTCGCCCATGAAATCCATTCGTGGATTTTTAATTATTATTTTATTGGCGATAGTGACACTCGCCAATTTTGTTGCAGCACTGCGCGGTTATCTCGGCAGTATGGAAGAAGCTGAGCGTTTATTTAACCAGCGCATGTCACAGCAAGTGAATTTGTTAAATTACATCTTGCCTCAAATGGCCGAGGAAATAAGTGCGCGGCAAAAATCGCTGGTATTTCCAGCGCTGGAATCTGATTCAGAAAGCTCGTTGGAGTTTCAATGGATAACAGCAGATGGAAAACTCCTGGCACGTTCATCTGCCATGCCGGAACAATCGGTGATATCACTGCCTCTCGAAAACGGTTTTCGATTTATTAATATTAATCAATATCGATGGCACACATTAGTCGCACAAAGTGCTGATAAAAAAAGTTGGTTTGTTGTCGCTGAGCGTGATGACCAACGTTATCGTCTAGCCGAATCCATGATCTTGCAAGCCGTTTATCCCATGTTACTGACGATTCCAATTATTGGTTTGATTATTTGGTTGATATTGGGTGTTGGACTAAAACCGGTTAGACAACTCGCTGAAGAGCTGCGCATTCGCGAAGCCACCGACCTGCACGCGATTGATCAACAAAACATGCCTGCCGAATTGATTCCGCTTGCTCAGTCCGCCAATGATTTGTTGCGCCGACTTGAAGCGTCTTTTGCACGTGAAAAACGTTTTTCCGGCGATGCTGCTCACGAACTGCGTACGCCCATAGCTGCGCTGAAAATTCACTGCGAAAATTTGTTACAAGATTTGCAACCGGCACCTGCTTCTGTACTAAAACTGCAAGCGGGTATTGAGCGTATGAGTTATTTGGTTGAACAAATTTTATTATTGAATCGCACTGCACCCGATCACTTTATGGGGAAATTTGAACCAGTCAATTTAACCCGATTAGTGAAACAGGCAATTGTTGATCAAAGCGATGCTTTGGAGTTAAAACGTCATCAAATTGAATTCGAGGGCGACGAAAGCTGGGTAATTGGCGACAGTTCAGCACTGGCGATACTGATCAATAATTTATTGGGCAATGCCATTAAATACACTCCGGATTCCGGAAAAATCGCCATCAACACCTGGCATCGTGGAAAACAAGTGGTGCTGGAAGTGATGGACAATGGCCCGGGCATTCCTGATGATCAATATGATCGTGTCTTTGATCGCTTTTATCGATTGGGCGGTGATAGACACAATTCAAAAACACCAGGTTGTGGTTTGGGCTTATCCATAGTGAAACAAGTTGTGGATTTGCATCAGGCGCAAATCCGTTTAACTGCATCGCGTTATGAAACCGGATTATTGGTGATGGTAACTTTTGCCGCTCACACACCCATCAATGAAAAAATATCCGAACACAAGGTTGCTAATAATGAAATGGATAATTAAACAATTATTATTTATCTACCTGGTGATTTCTGCTTTTGCACAAGCAGAAGTACCGGTATTTACCATAGAAATTCGTGATCATTTATTTTTCCCATCTGAATTGGTAATCCCGGCCAACACCAAAGTGAAATTGCTGATGATCAATCAGGACCCAACACCGGAAGAATTTGAAAGTTACGAATTGAATCGTGAAAAAGTCATCATGGGCGGCGCCAAAGCCACTATTTTTATTGGCCCATTAGCGCCCGGACAATATCCATTTTTTGGTGAATTCAATCCGAAAACCGCACAAGGCTTGATTCGGGTGGAGAACTGATATGCTCGATGCCGTATTACTCGTATTACGCGAAGTATTGGAAGCAGCACTGATTATCAGTTTACTGCTCGCACTCAGTCATCAATTTCAATTGCGATTTGGCTGGAGTCTTTACGCAATTGTTTTTGGTGTAGCAGGTTCGTGGTTACTGGCACATTATGCCTATGAAATTTCTGATGCATTTGAAGGAACAGGTCAGGAATTACTTAACGCTGTTCTTTATTCTGTGGTGGTGATTTGTGTTGTGATCTTATCGATTTTGATTTTATCTGCGACGAGCAAAACCCATTCTGTTGCAAACACACCTTCACAAAAAACTTCATATTATTCTCAAAACCCACCTCTTACTTACAGTTTGTTTATCATCATAGTGAGCTTGTCCTTAGCCAGAGAAGGATCTGAAATCTGGATTTATCTTT
>CAMLRJ010000488.1 GCA_946482345.1 uncultured Cellvibrio sp. | reverse complement strand
GCGCGTGCAATTTCATCGGCAGTTTTACCAACACCGGAAAAAACGATACGCGACGGATTGCCACCGGCACGTAACACGCGCTCCAGCTCGCCAGCAGAAACAATATCAAAACCGGCACCGAGGCGCGCCAATAAATTCAAAACCGCCAAATTGGAATTGGCTTTGATCGCATAACAAATCATGCCGGGGTGTTCGCCAAGAGCCTGGGCATAAGATAAATATTGTTGAGTGATTGCTGCTCGGCTATACACATAAGCCGGCGTACCAAATTTTTCGGCGATATCACTTAATGCTGTCTCTTCAACATAAAGTTCACCATTTTGTTGCGTAAAATGTTGCATAAAAATCTCGCTGGCTTTAGAAGTCATTTATCTGATGATGTTTGTGGTTTTTCGACGGGTTTTTCATCGGGCGGTAGAAATAATGGCCCTTTTTGCCCGCAAGCAGCCAAGCCTGTAATCACCATCACCAGCAGTAACAATAAGACACTTTTGCGCACAGGCCGATCCTCTCGTGAATTAGCTCGGCAGTATAACCGCGCATGCCAAGCCTACCAACCCTTAAACCTGAATCAGTGAATGGTAAATCTCTGTAATCCTGATCGCTCCCGTGCAGAATTTTCCCTAGGCTTTGCAAATTCTACAAATGTTAATCGGTGCACTATGAAATTATCGGCAATTCTGATTTTTGTTTATTTATCAAGCAGCTCTGTTTTGGCCACAGAGTGGAAGCCATTATTTAATGGAAAAAATCTGGATGGATGGGAAACCTATGTCAGTTACCAGCCTGAATCCAATGATTACAATCACAAATCGACGCAAACACCGCGCGGAATTAATTCAGATCCACGCAAAGTATTCAGTGTCGTCGATGGCTTGTTGCGTATTTCAGGCGAAGAGTGGGGCGGCATAACCTCGGCAGAATCTTTTTCCGATTTTCATTTGCGATTTGAAATGAAATGGGGCGAAAAAAAATGGCATCCACGTTTGGACGCACGACGTGATAGTGGCATTTTATATTTTGCTGTTGGCCCACAAGGTGCCCAAAGCCAACACTGGATGCGCAGCCACGAATTTCAGGTTCAGGAAGGTGATTGCGGTGATTATCACAGCCTGGATGGAGTGACGGTTGATGCTCATGTTGGTGACGCCAACGAAGGTAGCTGGAAATTTTTTCGTTATGATCCATCGCTACCTCTGAAAACCGCTATTGCCTCGCGCATACTGAAACTGGGCGCACTGGAAAATATCAATTACGAAAAACCCTTCGGGCAATGGAACCTGATGGAAGTTATCGCCAATAAAGGCACCATCATTCATAAGGTCAACGGCAAGGAAGTGTTGCGGCTATTTAATTCCCAACAACCCATTGACGGGAAATTACAACCACTGACCTCCGGCAAAATACAAATCCAATCCGAGGGCGCAGAGGTGTTTTATCGCAATATAGAAATTAAAACCCTTTGAATTAATTGAATCCCCTTAACTGAATACATCGTGAGCTTGCGCGCAGGACTGTTTGCATATACAGTCTTTGCTTCCGCAACAAATGGGATTTGATTATGAAAACGGACTCGACTTTATTTGAAGATCATGCAATTCGCCGCATTTGCGATGAGGAATCCAATATCTGGTGGTTCTCTGTCATCGACATAGTACAAGTGTTAACCCAGCAGCCGGATTATCAGACGGCTCGAAAATATTGGAACAAGCTAAAAGAAAGGCTTAAGAAAGAAGGAAGTCAGTCGGTGACAAATTGTCACCGACTGAAATTACCTGCCGCTGACGGCAAATATTATTTAACTGATGTTGCAACTGCAGAAACACCAAGTCCAAAAGCTGAATTAAGAATATGAGGTTTTGTTGTGACAAAAGTCGTCAAAAATTTTGAAAAAATTTCAAAAGAACTTAATCTGGTGTTAACAATTTATATCAAAAATATTGAAGCTCTTTCGCAGATCTATACTGATCTCGAAGTGATTAAAGTTAAGCGGCTGGATGAGTTGCAAAACGAAATAAAGGAGTGGTCGGAACATAACACTGGAAAGCCGACATCTGAAATGATCCACTTAAGGAAGGATTGGAGCGAAGACAATATTCATTATTCGCACCATATTGATTGGATTACTTTAAACGCCTTCTATATTTCAGCATTTACAATGTTTGAGCATACTCTGGCGAGAATAATAGAAATTGCCACACAAAAATTACAGCCCAAAGTTAAGCCCAAAGATATTAGAGGCAATGGGGAACTGGATTCGCTCAGGAAGTATCTATGGTTAATATTCAATATTGATGCAGCCAATAGCGACCACCGTGATTGGGCAGAGTTGATGGATTTTTGGGCGGTTCGAAATGCCCTGGTCCATTCTGGAGGGCTTCTTAACAAAGAAGGAAAAACAGATCTGGAAAAGGTCAGAGGTTTCAATCTTGTAAAGAAATATGGCATCTGGTACAGATCAACAGCGTTATACATCAGAATACTTGATGCGCGTCCGATAATTGGTTTTGGAGGGTTGTCAGGGCGTTACTTGGAAAACATAGTTCGTGAGCTTTCTCTGCATCAAGAAATTAAAGCGAGTAGCCCTTAAGTAGTGAAACGTATTGCGGGGTTTTGTCAAAAAAATTCCCCGCATTACGCAAGCTCCATACGGGCTACGTGTATCCGCCGTGGCACATGTAGGGCGGGTCGCGACCCGCGTGTGCGGAGTGAGATACATCAATGCGTTAAAAACATTACCAAAAAATAAAATCAAAAGCGTCATGAATTCAATCATCGGCGCGACGCGGGTCTTGACCCGCCCTACGGATGCATCGCGGTTAATTCAAAAATTATTTTTATCAATTTTCTTGCTTAAACGGCAAAAGCCCCTTTGCTTCCTCCGCATAAGCTTTCACAGCTTCCGATTCTTCATTTAAAAAATGTTGGATAGCGGGGCGGAAGTTTTTGTCTTTTATCCAGTGGTGAGAATAAGTGATGCAGGGCTGAAAGCCTCTGGGGATTTTGTGTTCGCCTTGGGCGCCGCCGTCGAAGCGTTTGAGTTGATGTTGGATGGCGTAGTCTATTCCTTGGTAGTAACAGGTTTCGAAATGTAATAACGGGAATTCTTCTGTGCAGCCCCAATAGCGGCCGTAGATGGTTTGCGAATCTTTTACAAAAAGTGATGCGGCGATTAATTGATTGTTGTCGGTTTTAATGGCTTCGACTAAAAGTAATTGATCCGGCATGCTGGAAAATAATTGTTTGAAAAATTCTTGCGTTAAATAACCTGCATTGCCGCTGCGTTTGTAATAAGTGTTGCGGTAGAGTCGATAAAAATTGTTGGCGTCTTCCGCCGTTAAATCGCTTGCTGTTTTGTGCCGAAAAGCAAAGCCTTGATCCAACACCGCCTGTCGTTCTTTTTTAATGGATTTTCGTTTGCGTGAATTGAGTGATGCCAGAAAATCATCGAAGCTTTGATATTGATTGTTGAACCAATGAAATTGACAGCCCAATCGCTCGGGTATGGATAAATCATTTAATGCATTGTGTAAATTTGTGTCGGGAAATAAACAATGCCAGCCTGACCAGTTA
>CAMLRJ010000487.1 GCA_946482345.1 uncultured Cellvibrio sp. | reverse complement strand
CCTCTCCCCTTGTGGGAGAGGGTTAGGGAGAGGGGGCAGGTAAAAATCTTTCAATAACCTCCAAGGTTTTTCGCAAAGCCCCTCGATTATTTACCACCACTTGATAGGCTGCTTGTCCGTGTTTATTTCGCAATTCTTCATCACTTAACAATTGAATCCATTCATTCGCTAATTCGTCCGAACTCTTAACCACAGTTAATGCATTTGCATTTTTCATCAAGGTTGAAACTTCTGAAAAATTAAATAAATGTTCGCCACTTTGTAATGGCAAGGACCAAGCCGCGGGTTCAATAAAATTATGCCCGCCCCGCTCCACCAAACTGCCGCCGACAAATGCCAGCTGACTGACACCATAAAGCAACATGAGTTCGCCCATAGTATCGCCAAGCAATATGTCAGCATCAGCAAATGATTCTGCCTGGCTACGCCTTATCATTTTCCAACCTGATTGCTGGATTAATTGTGCAACCGAATCAAATCGTTCGGGGTGACGCGACACTAAAATCAAGCGCGCTGATTTACAAAATGGATTATTCTCCGCACGAACTTTGGAAAAAGCATCTAAAACAATCTCGTCTTCACCTTGATGTGTACTCGCAGCGATAATGACCAATCGCTGCTGCGAAATATCCCAATCCAATTTGAGCTGTTGAGCTTTTTGTTGCAATTGTTCATCAAGACTAATATCAAATTTAATATTGCCGGTGATTTGTGTTTTTTCTGGTGTAAGTCCCAATGCATAAAAACGTTCGACATCAGGCTTTTGTTGAACAGCAGCAAACGTTAAATCCTGCAACATGGGGCGAGTAAGCCTGGAAAAACCTGCATAACCTTTCGCCGATTTTTCAGATAACCGCGCATTAATCAAAATCGCAGGAATATTATTTTTTTTGCATGCAGCCAAGGTATTGGGCCAAAGCTCGGTTTCCATAATAATTAATGCGGCGGGTTTTATTCGATGGATAAATCGGGCAACAGAGCCAGGTAAATCATAAGGTGCATAAGAGTGATAAACAGTATCAGTCAAAGTTGCCAATACACGCTCTGAACCTGTAACCGTAGTTGTGGTCACCCATATTTGATATTGTGATTTTTTTTGAAGTTCGCGAATTAACGGCAACGCACCTAAAAATTCGCCGACAGAAACTGTGTGAATCCAAATAATCTTTTTATCAATAGAGATTTTCGCTACAAATCCAAAACGCTCCAACCAGCGTTTGGCGTAGCCGGGCACAGAAAAAGAGCGCCAGGATAAACGCAACAACACAACAGGAATAATGCAATAAAAAAACAGACTGTAGATAAGGCGCATAAAAAACGGTCTTGATTGGTTTGGCCGTCAGAATAACATACTGCAAATTATGGCCATTAAAAAAATCAGACATTAATTACTTATGCGTAATGCCCTGTGCAATCCGCTGCGCGGTGACAACAGGAATTTCACCCACTACCGTCACACGAAAAACCTGTCCCTGAAATTCAATCCCGGTCATCATCGCCAGTGTTGCACCGCGTTGGGCAACCCCCTCTGGAATCGTTTTGGCCGCAGGCTCAATAAATACTGAAAAAGTGGCAAGCCCATCGGTAAACATCAGCATTTCAAGGTTTTCCCTTGGCTGCCCTTCACCTGCGAAAGTAAAACCACTTGGCACCCAGTCAAGTTGCCAATTAACAGGTTGTGGTTGTGCAACACAATTGGATTTGAGAGGTAAAGATTTATGAATCGTCGCGGGTGGAATATTGGCAATACGGCTCAGATCCGGATTTAAATTCAACTCCATGAATTGATAGCGTTCCATTGCATGTGCTTTTTCATCGACCAGCCAGACTTTCAAAATTAATCCGGTTTCATCATCAATACTGAAAAAATAGGAATAACGAAATTGATCTTTGGGGACGGCCAACAACACAGTGGCAACACGGCCGGCAATACGTTCTTTGTCGCGTAATTCAAAGTGATAATCCGTCATTTGGCTGACGACATCATTTATCGCTGTCATTTTTCCTTGTCTGAGTTTATCGCCTATGGACTCACAATCATCAATTGCGCCTTTGCGTGAAATTTCACGTTCAGGGCCGTTCAGGTGCTGCAAGCGATCGTAACTCATCTCACCATCATGCCAATGCAAAACACGGAATGTTTGCAAGCCGGGATTATCTTTATGCTGATAAGTAAAAATACCTTCGTAATTTATCTCACGAGGTTTTTCAGACATTTTTTTCAATAAATCGGCGACAGATGGGTCAAGTGTAACGGCAGGCTGGGCAACAACCGCTGTTGAAAAACAAACGGTTATTGCAAGAAGAAACAATCTGGACATAAAAAACGACTTATTCATCCTCGGTCAAAATAACGCGGGTAAAGGGTAACACACCCTGCCCTGAGTTACGGGCAGCGTTATCGGAATGCACTTCCATCAAATCATTCACATAACTGCTGACTTCATCAGTATTGACCGGCTCGGCTGATTGCCTTGGAACAAAAACAACCCGGCGATTTTGATGGGGACGGGATTCAAATCCGCTTTGCACCGCCACAGTACGGGCCGTTAATTCGGGCGCATTGATACCCGAAGGTAAATTAACCGCAGGTTGATCCTGAACCACAGGAATATTTTTTTCACTGCTGGCAACCAGTTCGTTAGTTGCACCGGTTTGGGATTTCATTTGTTGCACACCCACAATCAGCGCACCTGCTACCGAAGCTGCAATGGCAACACGCCCCAGATGAGCCCACCAATTGCCCATTGCCGCAACAGCGGTGGAAGACTTGCTGTTAACAGCCGCGGCCTGTGAAATCGACAGTGTGTCTTCAGCTGCTATGGCAGCACTGATGCGCGAAGCAAAATCAGGCGGAGCAATATGGGTAAGATCTTTTTTCAATACAGCCCGGGCAAGATGATAACGATTCCAGACGGCTTTCAATTCCGTATCTTCACTGGTTGCTTTCAATATACGCTGTAATTCCAATTCCGATATCTGGCTATCCATCAGCGCCGAAACTGACTCTGCCAAATGAGAAGATGTATGTTGATCGTTCATGCAATTGCTCGCTGTCTGTATTTACAATGTCGTTATTTGCAGTGGTGAATCAAAGTTAAATCAATCCTGTCTTTCAAATAGCTTGTTACCAAAATATAGCCTGTTACATCTGACTTGCCCTGGGTAATTTAGTTCAGGCAACTCAGGCAAAATCTTCAGTCAAGGGTTTGATATGTTTATCAATTGCTTCCCGCGCCCTGAATATCCTTGACCTGACTGTACCCACAGGACAATTCATCACTATGGCAATTTCTTCGTAACTCAAACCATCCAATTCCCGCAATGTAATTGCGGTTCGCAAATCTGTTGGTAAATTACTGAAAGCCTGCTCTACCTCACGCTGCAACTCATCGCGTAAAAAATTATGTTCCGGTGTATTCATTTCACGCATGGCATCACTGCCGGAAAAAAACTCGGCGTCCTCAAGTTCTACATCACTCGATGGTGGACGACGATTTCGTGCAACCAGATAATTTTTTGCAGTATTAATGGCAATGCGATAAATCCAGGTATAAAACGCACTGTCACCCCGAAAGTTGG
>CAMLRJ010000486.1 GCA_946482345.1 uncultured Cellvibrio sp. | reverse complement strand
GGGCTTCTGCAAAAGAATGCGGCGCGAGTGCTTGATAAGCAAATCTGCCCTCTGGGTTTCACGCCCAAACCTTAGTGAGGCATCGCCATCTACAAACGACTCGTCTGGCTGCGAAGCCTTATCAAACTGACGCTCGCTAGCCGAATAGCTTGCATTCGCCATGAGATATGCATTTTCGTAATCACCACCTAATAACAGCTGATATTCGTCTTGACGTTCGGATATTTTATTGTCCGCAAGACGAGTGGCATTATCAGATTGCCCCGTGGTTAGATTTATGGCGCCATTTATATTATTCGCGGCCAAAGATATGGGTGATACCGGTAAAAGTATAATCGCACTAACTATAAATATCGTACGCATGGTGCCCCCACTTTTTATTCGCGGCATCGCCTTATTTCTGGTGACAACGCTCAGCTACACAATGCAGAGAAGGCTCGTTAATTATTGAAAACCAAACCTGCAAATTTTTCTTTTCCAACAGCATCAACAGCAGCCAACACCTCATCAAGCACAGCCTTTCCAAAAGGTACAACCAATAATGCGTGATCACAATAACGCGACAATATGCGCGCCTCAGTCGATTGCTGAATAGATGGCGCATCAATAACAATAAAACGATCCGGATACCGCGCCTTGATTTCAGCTACCAATACTTCCATTCGCTTGGAATTAAAAAATTCCGCAGCAGACTCACTCGATCCACCCGATGGAATAACGCGCAGACGCTCTATTCCACTAGGATAAATAATTTTCTTCAAGGGTACAGTGTAATCCGTTAAATAATGAATTAAGCCTCTATCGATTTCGTTGACTATGTATTTCTCTGCAGAAGATGAGTAGGGATTACAATCCACATAGAGTGCTGTTTTATGCTGATCCAAGGCAAAAGTTGCGGCCAGATTAAAACTGAAAAAGCTTGATCCCCCGGCGCTAGCCACCGAGGAAACTAATACAACCATGTTATCTGTTTGGCTGCGTTCGAGCAGCCGAATACGAACTTCACGAAAAGCATTCAGCAATTCTCGCTGACGCATACCGGTAAAGATGACTTTTTTTTCGTACAGTTCCTCCTGAGTCCACAACACAGGGAGTGACATATTTTTAATTTGTTCGCGTTTGCGATGTTCGAGTACGGCAGCCTTCACCAACTGCTCACCACTTTCGACTAACGAATCGACTTGTTGTATTAAATCGCCAACATTGCGGTCTTTTTGCTTATCCATTACACATACCTGTTATGGGCCTAGCCACGGGTCATATGCCAGAACACCGCAATAGCGACGTATGCAGCCATTGCAAGCAGCGCGACGCCCAGTAGCGATAACATATCTTTTTTCAATAATCTCTCCCCAAGAGGAGAGTTAAAGTGAGGAATCGTAGCCAACAATTCGATATCACTGGGCAACATTTTTTGTAACATCCGCGCCGAGCGCAAATGTGGATCGACCATTACATACAGAACTAATAAGCCTATCGGTAACAATAAGGCCAAAATAGGGCCAATAAAGACAAAATGAATGAAGTGTAACCCTGAAGGCGATAGTGGAAATGATGCAGGCTCTTGGATACGATAGCTAATTCCCTGCCCTTCTATATCCAATGTCATGGACAGACGCGCCGCTTCCTTACGTTGCAACATTTCTTCATAGACTTTACGTGTAACGTTGTAATCTCGAGTGAGTTCTGAAAGCTCAGCCTGATTAGAAGCAATGCGCTCCTGACGCGCATACTCTTGCTCTTGCAGTGACATTAGGGATTGCATGCGCCGTTTTTTTGAACGCAAATCGACATCCGCCTCAGCCAGCTGTTTGCGCAATTCCTCGTAAAGTGGGTTTTCCACTTTTTGACTATTGCCATAGACATCTCCAGATGCTTGCAACTTTTCTATTGCTGCATCCAGCTCCGACAATTGCAAGCGAAGAGATACTACATCCGGGTAGTTTTCTTGATAACTTAATAACAGCTGTTCCAGCTGTGTATTTAACATTTGGCGCCGTTGTCGCAAATCATCAACTTGGCCTTTAGCTTGTAGATATTGCCCTTCGCTGTTTAATTGCTGCTGAATAGTGTTAATGCGCGCTTGCGACTCTTCAATACTAATTTTTAACAACTCAATATCTTGTCGCAAAGCGGCAATACGTGAGCTCACAGACTCTTCGCTACCATCTGTATTTTGTGATTTAAATTCTTTTAATTTTTGCTCAGCCATCTCAAGTTGTTTTTTATATGTTTGCACCTGAGCATCGATAAAGTTATAAGCGCCTGCACTTTCTTCCCGCTTTTTACGTGCGGTACTTTCTATAAATACATTGATAATCGCATTAAGCGTATCGAATGATTTATCAGGATTGTTGGCCGTGTAACTTACCTTGAAGTGATTTTCATTGCGCTCACGCTCAATAAGAACATTAGCGCGCATCTGCCGCACAACACGATCTTGCTCTACATCTGAGCTATTAGCATCAATTAGCTTGGCCTGTCGTGCTGCAGCAAGAAGACTCGTTCTTGTGTAAATCACCTCACTGGCCTGCTCAGAACGATCGACTTTAGTAATCTCTGCGCTGCCTTTCAGTAAGGGCTCAATGATATTCGTAACATCAGCAAACAACACTGCCGATGTGGTGTAGTTTTTAGGCCAAATCAAACCCAATCCCAACACCGCAAAACTAATCATGACGAATAGCAAGATGCAAGCGATTCGGAATCGAATCAGCTCCGCGCGTAAAGCCATGAGTATTTCTTTTAAGTAAACCTTATCCATGCATCTTCTCTAGCACTGGTTTATCGGCACGCCAGCCTAGTTTAAAAGGCTCGCTCTGGCACCGTGACAATATCCGATGGTTGCAATAGATAGTTAGTTTCTATTTTTCCATCGTTAATCAAATCATCCAATTTAATGGGGTAAACTTTAACGACACCATCAACCTTGCGATAAAGCTTGGCTTTATTGGCTGCCGCAAAATCATTAGGTCCGCCAGCCAACAACACCAAATCCAACACCGTCATCCCCTCGCGATAGGGAATAGATTGCGGACTATTGACCGCACCCGTAATCCGCACACGCCGTTGAAAATCTGTGCTGCTGGGATTGGAAACAATCACTGTAACCTGCGGATTACGAATATAGGCACTAAGGCCCTGAATAATATTTACGGACAGTTGATTAGCGGTGAGGTCTGCAGCAGGCAAATCGCCAATCAATGGCATAGAAATTTTGCCGTCTGGACGAACAGGAACAGAAAGAGAGAGTTCGGGATTACGCCAAACACTGATCTGTAATGTATCGCCCACACCGATGCGATACTCTGCCAATAATCCCGAATCAGAAAGAGGCGGCATTTTTTCGTTGCCCCCCGAAGAACAGCCACTGAGCAATGCTATTAGCACCAATTGCAACATCACAAATAAGCTCTTCACATGAAACTCCTTTGATATTTTTATCGCTACAGCACTCACCACCAATATTTAGTGGACACCTTTTCCTAACAGCACGATCTCTACCGTTTGTATCATGATTAGCATATCCATTAAAAAGCTATTATTTTTCGTGTAATACAAATCGTACTGTATTTTATTTTTA
>CAMLRJ010000485.1 GCA_946482345.1 uncultured Cellvibrio sp. | reverse complement strand
TTAAATCACTTGCTGTTTTGTGCCGAAAAACAAAGCCTTGATCCAACACCGCTAGTCGTTCTTTTTTAATGGATTTTCGTTTGCGTGAATTGAGTGATGATAAAAAATCATCGAAGCTTTGATATTGATTGTTGAACCAATGAAATTGGCAGCCCAATCGCTTGGGGATGGATAAATCATTTAATGCATTGTGTAAACCTGTGTCGGGAAATAAACAATGCCAGCCTGACCAGTTTTTCTCTTCACAAGTTCTGTTTAAAAATTCGGTAATGGTTTTGGTGATGGCTGATAAATCATAATTGTCTGCAATTAATAATCGTGGGCCGGTGCAAGGTGTGAAGGGAATGGCGTTAATCCATTTGGGATAATATTGTTGGTTGTAACGGCGATAAGCATCGGCCCAACTCCAATCAAATACATATTCGCCGTATGAATGAGTTTTGCAATAGCCTAGCATAAAGGCGATCAACTTCTGATGATCATAAACGGCGATATGCGCAACTTGCCAACCAGACTTTTCGCCAACCGATTCGCTGTCTTCCATCGCAGCTAAAAAATCGTAACGCAAAAAGGGATAATCAGTTTTGTAAATTGAATCCCAATCAGTACGCGATATGGCATGAATTGAATCGATCAACTGGACAATCATGTTTCCCACAAACCGGATGCAGTGTAGTTGCTTCGCAATTTAGCAGTTTGCTCGTGAATCTGCTGGCGTTTTTCATCGGAAAAATTATCCAGATGTTTAACTTGCAAACCCAGTCTAGGATGATCTTCCAACAAATTGCGATGCTGTTCCAAAAAATTCCAATAAAGTGTAGTGAAAGGGCAAGCGTTTTCACCGGTGGCTTCAGCGGGATCAAAAGGACAGTGGCTGCAATAATTACTCATCTTTTGAATGTAACGGCCGGTCGCAATATAAGGTTTGGATGCCATAATGCCGCCGTCTGCATATTGGCTCATGCCAAGCACGTTGGGTAATTCCACCCACTCAACAGCGTCGAGATACATGGCCAAATACCATTGATGAATTTGTTGAGGTTGTGTTTGCCAAAGTTGCGCAAATAATCCGGTAACCATCAAGCGTTGAATGTGATGTCCGTAACCTGTGTTGACCACTTGTGAAATGGATTCGCGCAAACAATTCATATCGACTTCGCCAGTCCAATAAAAATCTGGCAAATTTTGTTGAGCATTGAGTGCATTCATCTCCAACCATTGCGGCATAAAGGTCCAATAAAGGCCGCGTACATATTCCCGCCAGCCTAAAATTTGTCGAATAAATCCTTCCACTGCATTTAGCGGCGCTTTGTTGTGTTGATAAGATTGTTCGGCGGCTTTAATGACTTCCAGTGGCGATAATAATTTTACATTGAGCGCTGCGGATAAACGTGAATGATAGAGATAAGCTTCGCCTTGCCACATGGCGTCCTGAAAATCACCAAACAAAGGTAAATAATGCTGAATAAAAAATTCCAGCAGTTGTAAGGATTCTTTGCGAGTTACTGGCCAGCCGGTGTGAGTGGCATCACCCGGATTTTTTGAAAAATAATGCCGAACTGTTTTGATAGCGGATTGGGTAATATCGTCAGCAGGAAATAACAAAGCGCCGGGCTGAATATCGGGGCCGGATTTGTTAAAACTTTTGCGATTTTCTTTGTCGTAATTCCAGTCACCACCTTCGGGTTTTGCGCCTTCCATTAAAATACCGGTGCGTTTACGCAATTGGCGATACCAATATTCCATGCGCAATTGTTTTTTACCTTCTTGCCATTGGCTGAATTCGCCGGGCTTGGCGATAAAATGTTGATCGGCAAGAATCTCACAGGCTATTTTTTGCTGCCTTGCAAAATTTTTGAAGAGTTGCAACACACGATAATCGCCTGGCAGGACTAATCGAATGGATTCAAATTCGTAATCGGCAAAGGTTTTTTCCAATGCTTGAGTAAAATCGGCGACTGGATTGTCATCGAGGGAAAAATAAATCAGCGGATAATTTTCCTGGCGCAGATGCTCGGCAAAATGCCGCATGGCCGATAGAAAAAACACACTGCGTTGTTGGCTGGATAATGGCTCACGACTTTCTTGCAGGGTTTCGGCCATCCAGATGCGATCACGTGTTTTATCAAAGTCTTCAAAAATCTGGCTCTGGTGATCCAGTTGATCGCCCAGCAGAATGCACAAGTGTCGCAGGCGTTGTTTAGCCATGAGTGAATTCCTTTTTGTTGCGTTTCTGCAAACGACAAGCATTGGAACAATAAATAACCTCGGCCCAATCACGGCTCCATTTTTTCCGCCAGTTAAAGGGTCGCTGACAAACGGGGCAAGTTTTGGAAGGCAGTTGATCTTTGCGCATGCTTAAACCGGATAAACAGAATTCGGGAAAAGCTTGTACGTTATGGAAAAGAAAATAATTCATTGGGAAAAATAAAAAAAGCCAACTGCGATTTTCAGTTGGCTGTTATGAGTTTAATCCAGTCTTTCTGGCATCAAAAAATCACCGTTTGTTTTTATCTCGCTTGAGCACCAACGCGTTGTATTCATTTTTAACCAGTTGCGCACGTGCATTGGTCAATGCACTTTGTGTCGCAAATGGGCCAACCACTACTCTGTGCCATACTTCACTGCTGCGAATAACAACCCGTTCAACTTTTGCATCAAGATTTAACAAAATTAATTGCGCGCGCAATTTATCGGCGTCTTCCGCTTTGGGGAACGAGCCCACCTGAATGATGTATTCGATATTGCTTTGTGTTTCGACCGGTTTGTCGGTACGGGTGGTTTCGCTGGCCGGTACTATGGTTTCGCTCTCTTGTAAAATTTTGTAGAAATCAAAACGTGGTTTGGGTGTGTTGTTTTGCGGTTTGGGTTTTTCTTCCACCTTGGGCGCGGGTGCGGTGACTGGATTTTTGATGAAATATAAACTGGCGCCGAAGGCACCCAGAATTAAACCCAGCGCAAACCACAACCAGACAGGTGTTGAAGTGTTATTGCTCGAACGGCTTTTGGCACCGCGCGTTTTTTTTGCAAAATCTCGACTCATAAATAAACATCAAATTGTAAAAAGTGGGTAATTGTAATCCGAATGGCATTATTTCGATACGTCAATACAAAAGCGGTAATCTAATTAAATTCAATCATATTTTTGTTGCGATAGAGTTGGTGCAGCGTTACACGATTGGCTTGATCCTGGCTTTTGCGAATGTGATCTTTCATTTCCTCGATTGCTGCCTGCAGGTCGCTGTTTATCAGATACTGCAAAATGCGGTAATGTTCCTGATAGGTGTCCAATACACTTTTTTGATCAGGCCAACCGAAACGGCGAACAATACGAATTTGATCATTTAAATCAGCAAGGTAATCACGCAATGGAAGATTATTGGTGGATTCAGCCAATTGCAGGTGAAAATCTTCTTCAGCGTGTTTTAATTCGTCAGTAATGTCTGTACCGAAATTTTGTTTTTGCGGGTCCCACTCATCTGCCAACACTTCCAGAAATTTTTTATCCGCTTGCTCAGCAATTAAATTCAATGTCATGAGTTCCAAATTAACCCGTACATCGTAGTAATGATTGATGCGCACTATGT
>CAMLRJ010000484.1 GCA_946482345.1 uncultured Cellvibrio sp. | reverse complement strand
TCAAGATCTTCACTAAAACAAGCCAATGCTGATTTCATTTTCTTGCCGTCTCCATCCAAACCTATAAACACTCTTCCTTTTGATTCTTTACAATACCATTCATTTTTATTTTTTGTATCACAGTCATAATCTTTTCTATAGGATTTTATATCAACTGCAATCATGCTGTTTATCTTTTTCTGTAAGCGTGTAGAGGCATCTTTATAAACCATTGGTATGGCTTCTCTTAAGCAACCAAATACTACCTCTTCTGAATCCACGGATTTTTCTTGAGCACTTGAAATATTTGGGCTCATCAAAAAAACGATAAAACTTAAAATGGTAATTATCCTGATCATTTTATTTCTCGCAATTTTTTAAATTTTACTCTTATGTAACTCAACCAGCTTGTCTTGATAGGGGGAGTCAACAGTTATCCGAACAACAGATGATGCTTGAATTAATTTTGTTGATTTGGATAAGGTGTCGATAGTGCCGAAAGTGTCCAGCTTCAACCATTCGTCGTCGTTGCTGATAATTTTGCCTAAATCCAAATTGTCTTCGTTGTAACTGTGATAAAGATAAATACTGCTTTTAATTTTGGATAATTCGACAGCGATTTCCACAAGCGTTTGGCCGGTGACAGTTAAACGTCTTTTTTCTCCATATTTTTGGGTTAGTAACGCAATCGCCTTGTGTTCCCTGTCGCCCCAGAGTACTTCTGTGATCTGGCTGATTTCAAATATCGTAAAGCCATCAAAAAGGCCTTCATCGGTGTATAACCTGAGTGCCATGACCTCGTCAGTTACGAACTCTACAATCCCCGTTAAATCATCGTCGCTGGAATCACGTTTAATACTGATCATCTCTTCTTGTAATTTCAGCTTTTTCAATTCGGCAATTATCATGTCGTATCTCTGCAAGATTATGATTCAAGAAGATTATTATTAAATAGGGAACTGATCAAGGATTTGATAAGTTAAAGCTGCGCTGGATTTATGACCGGGAGGGGCTTGCCATCTCTGGCATCCTCCTTTATTGGGCAAACCCCCTTATGGGCTATTTGTCTACCATCAAAACCCTTGTTACCTGTAGATTAATTTTCTTTTCAAAATAAAATTCGATTAGAATTCAAATTATTCAGTATCTATCGGATTCCTTCTTGAGCCTATATGCGCCGAATTTTTATTATTGCCAAACGTGTTTTCTGGTGGGCACTTTTGCTCCTGTTTGTTTACCAGTTGTGGATTTTTGCTCATGTACTTTGGTGGAAATGGAATAATCCTTTAACGACCAGTTTTATGTCGATTCGTTTGCATCAACTGCAGCAAAAAAATGTCAGAGCAACACTCAAATATGAGTGGGTGAATTATGAAAAAATATCGCCGCATTTGAAACGCGCGATTATTGCTGCCGAGGACGGAAAATTTCTGCAGCATCATGGATTTGATTGGGATGGTATCGAAAAGGCTATAGAAAAAAATCAACGTCGCGGCAAAAAAGCGTCAGGTGGATCGACTATCAGTCAACAATTGGCGAAAAATTTATTTTTATCGCCATCCAAAAATTATTTACGAAAAATTCAGGAAGCAATTATCACTTTGATGATCGAGCTTTGTTGGGACAAGCGCAGGATATTGGAAGTGTATTTGAATGTGGTCGAATGGGGTAATGGCGTATTTGGTGCACAAGCAGCGGCCAGGCATTATTATCAAATATCCGCACATTATCTTTCTGCCGCACAATCCGCGCGTTTGGCTGTGACATTACCCAATCCGCGCAAATTTGAATATAGTTTGCCTGCTTATGCAATCCGATATTCGAATCGTGTTTTACAGCGTATGCCCATGACTAAAATTCCTTGAAAATAAAAAAGCGATTTTGTTTTCACAAAATCGCTTTTTTCATTACGCCTAAAATTTAATTAGGCAGCATGAATTAAAAATTCATACGTAAGCCTGCAGCGATAGTGGACACGTCAGAACCCAAGCCGACATCACCGGTGACTGCAAATTGTTTGTTAAACCAATAAGCAACTCCACCATTGATCACTGTGTTGCCATCAAATGCTGTGTGGTGTGCAACTTCCACTTTCGCTTCCAATTGACGTGCAACAAATCCACGAATACCGGCAGCACCAATCAAACCTGAATCGCTATGGCCATGATCGACATCGGTATCTTCATAACTCAACGAGCCATATATGCTGCTGTCAGCACCAAAAAGTGTTTGATAGCCGATACCAACACTGACTGTTTCGGAGCCGCAAAAATTATCACCGCTGGCATCGGCAAAAGAACCAATGGCAAATAAATCAGCATTGATTTCAACGCTGCCATAGAGGTTCAAACCGTCCTGATCACAGTCGGCGTCATCCAAACTTTGATCAAAAAATTGGATACCGGCATAGCTGTAATCCATAGGGGATTTTGCAAAAGCCTGAACTGACAGAGCTGCAGTGATTGCCAGACAAGGGATAAGTAACTTTTTCATGGAGATCTCCAGTTTTTTGAGGTTTAGTTAAAAAATGCGGCGCATTATGCGGAAATAAATCCGGTACAGGCGTGCGCTTCTTCTCGATAACGGCTTTTAATAGCCTATCTGCGTGTTGCCCGAGTCTTTTTCATCCCTTATTACCCGGATCTGATGAATACGACGGCCTTCCATTTCCAATATGCGGAACCTGAAACCACCCAGATGAATTTCTTCACCGATAACGGGTATATGTTGCAGTTGTTCCAACAACAGGCCAGCCAAGGTGAAATAATCGCTTTCGCCTTTATCCAGCTGTATGCCCAGTTTTTCTTCCAGATCTTCCAGGGCGATACTCGCATCAAAAATCCAGCCTTCCTGATCGGTTGTCACCCGGGGTTCATCATAAGTATCCGCCAGTTCGCCAGCGATGGCTGCCAGCAGATCCCCTGTTGTCACCAGACCTTTGATGCTGCCGTATTCATCAATCACAATGGCCAAAGGTAAATGTTGTTTCCTTAACATTTCCAAAACGCGCAGGGCGCTGGTGCCTTCAGGTACTGCCAGAGGAGACTTGGCTAGCCTGGCCAGATCCAGCGGTTGATTGTCCAGTGCAGCCGCCAATAAATCGCGGCTTTGCACCACGCCCAGTAAATTATCCAGCTCCTCACGAGCGACCAGAAGACGGGTTTGTGGTGTCGTTTTCAAAATGGACAGCAGCTCGGCAGGTGTTGCTTCAGAGTCCACCCAGACTATATCGGGGCGAGGTGTCATCAGGGATTGCACCGTGCGATCCGACAATTGCAGAACACTGCGGATCATATGTCGCTCGCTATGCTCAAACGCCAACTCTTCGCCATCATTATTCATTGTCATAGCGGCTATGTCTTGGCCGACTTCATCGGCATCCGAACGTCCCCCCAATAATTTCAACACCGCTTCTGCAGTGCGATCACGCAAGGGTTTTTCACCAATTAAATTTCGCGTGCGATTTGAACGTGCCAGTTGATTGAAAACTTCGATCAATACCGAGAAAGCAATTGCGCCGTAGAGGTAACCTTTTGGAATATGGAAGCCAGCACCTTCCGCAATCAAACTGAAACCAATCATTAACAAAAAGCCCAAACACAACATCAC
>CAMLRJ010000483.1 GCA_946482345.1 uncultured Cellvibrio sp. | reverse complement strand
TTTTCTGCCAGTCAACTTCTGTTCTTGCAAGGCATGTTGCAATTGCGTTTCGGTGATCATTTGCTTTTCAACCAGCAGATCACCAATACGAATTCTTTTTGGGGCATTGGCCATCATTTAGTGATCTCTTGATAACTGCATAATTCTACTCTTGGCATATTCCTGCACCTCGGACTCAATTTGTTCAAACTCCAATATTTTCTTATAGGCGTGAACAGCGGCGGCGGCTTGATTCTGTGCATCCAATGAAAGCGCCAAACCCAACCAATAAGCAGGTTTTGCATTAAAACTTTGCAATAGATTTCGATAGGCACTGGCAGCTTGCATATAAAGTTGTTCGCGTTGATACAATCCTGCCAATAAAGCGCGGTAGTTTTCGTTAGCTGCCGCTTCTGACAAACGGGATTCCAGCAAAACAATTGCAGATTGGTTATTGCCCTCTAACACCTGCACTCGCGCCCGGTAATAAACTTGATCCACTGCTGCCATATTTAAATTGGAATTTAAAAGTGTTTGCATGGCCTGTATATTTTTATCCTGATAATAAATATCCAACAAATATTGTTCGGAAATAGGTGCAACATAAAGTTGAATATGATTTTCCAAACTATCCACAGCTTTTAATCTGGCACCCTGTGCAATCAACTCTACTGCATGCTTGACAGCCTGCTGATCAAGAAATTCTGTATTAGGTGTAATGACCATTTTTGATGTTTGCTGGATTGGTTGTTCAAACGGGTCACTTACAGCCAAAGATTTAATTTCTGTCGATTTAATGTCTGTCGATTCAACCACTGCTGGTATTTTGCTCTGTTGATTTTCCATCACAACGACATCCTGCGACAGATAACTTTTTCTTAATTGATCGATACGTGAATCATCAGGTGTCACGCCAGTGGCTTTATCCAGAAAAAAATTCGCTTTGGTGAAATCACCTTTTTGAATGGATTTTTCAGCCATTTGTAAATAGCGATCTGTGATTTTTTGCATACCCGCAATAGCAAGCTTATTGTTGGCATCCAATTCAAGTAACTGTTGATAATAAAAGTAGGCATTGTCATTTTCCGGCGATGTCAATCTATCCAGGGTCATGGCCCGACTAGCCTGATCAATCAATTGATAAATTTCAGTTTGTTTATCATTTAATTGATATTCCTGTATTAAGGAGTTTTTCTGTATTAATGAATTATCCTGAATTATTTGTACAGCCGTATTCGATTGCAATTGAGAATCAGGCTGCAATGTTGGTGAAGGTTGATCAATCACAGTCTGTGATAAATTATTTTCTGGAGTCTCAATTGCCAAATGCCGGTCACCGGATTGAACCGACTGCATTTCATTTGGCGATATGGCTGATGCAGTTTGCTGATTTGCACTATATTGACTGATCAAAAACTGCATCAAGGCATAACCAAGAATAAAAATTACAGCAGTTACCAACATCAAGGGAATGCGGGAATGCTGAAAAAAATTGCCTATGCTCTCTTGCTCCCAGGATTCTGAATGCACATCATGGATTATCGCTGGTGTAACTTGCTGACCTGCCGTTTGTTTTTTGGAAAGATCGCGCAACATATCGTTAATCAGGCTCATAAGCTTACTCCCAATGCCGGAGTAATACTTAAAGCAACAGCCGCTGCGAGCGCCAATAATGGCCACAACCAATAATCACGTTGTGTCTGCCAGCGTCCATATTTTTTTGCTTCTGCGGTATCCAAAACCGCGCTCACCATATGTTGGCGATCAACGGTTAAAGCTGATTTTCCGTATGCGGCCAGCAAAGCTTTATGTGCAAGAATATTAATCAAACGCGGCACACCACCACTTGCCACATAAAGTAATCGCAACGCAGACGATGAAAAAATATTTTTTTTAGCACCTGCCGATGTCATTCGATAATTTACATAATGGTAAACCTGCCGGCGATTCAAACAGGAAATCGTTTCTGCAAATACGATGCGTTGATTTAATTGACGCAGATCCGGTTGGCGTAACACATCATCCAATTCCGGCTGACCCATCAACACTACTTGCAAGAGTTTACTTTTTTCAGTTTCAAGATTGGTTAACAAGCGCAAGGCTTCAATCGTTTCCCTTGGCATAGCTTGAGCCTCATCAACTATCAACACCACCTGACGTTTTTGCGATGCAAGATCAATCAGGCGCTGGGTAATTTCACGTAATAATTGATAAGAAGGCATTTGATTGTTGTAAGTAATACCAATTTCTTCTGCCAAAAACCATTTCAGTTCTTCAGGTGTTAAATAAGGGTTAGGAATATAAGCTGTGATAAAACGATCGGACAATGCCGTTAATAATTTTCGGCCCAATAATGTTTTTCCCGTGCCCACTTCACCAATCACTTTAATAAAACCTTCACTGTGCTTCAGTGCCAGCAAAAGTGTATTCAATACATCGCGATGACCGGGACTATTAAAATAGAACTGGGTGTCGGGTGTTAATGAAAATGGATGTTCATTAAGTCCAAAATGTTGCCTATACATAAAACCACCTATTGTTTTCGGTAGGCGTCGCCTATAGCTTTCATTTTTGACTGCGAGTCTTGCAACTGATCTTTCCAAACCTGATCATCAACCACTGTTGGTTTTAATAAAATAACCAATTCTGTTTTGCTGCTACTTTTGTTTTTGGTTTTGAAAAAAGAATTCAAAATTGGCACATCACCCAAAATGGGTCTTTTACCATCCTGATTATTACTGCCTTCCGTCATCAATCCACCTAACACTATGACTTGTCCGTTAGCGGCTTTCACTATGCTGTCTGATTCACGTACACCGCGCAAAGCCAAAGGCAAAGAAAAATTTTCATTACCCACAGTAAACACTTTTAATTGATCTTTAACTTCACTGACTACAGGATGTATATGCAAAATCACTTCTCCATCTTCTGCAATTTGTGGCGTGACATCCAACGAGATCCCACTGAAAAATGGGGACAATTCTATATTCGGTGTAGTAGTGGTTGCAGATGAATTGGTAGTAGTGTTGTTGGATATTCCGGTAATAAAATATTCATCCGACCCCACACGAATAACCGCTTTTTGATTGTTGACAGTAGAAACGCGAGGGCTTGATAAAACCTGTACATTTCCCTGAGTTTCCAAAAATGAAACCAATCGTGTGATGTCCCTGATTTGAAATAAAGATGCAAACGTAGAACCAGACCCTGTTGCTTCATTGACTGCTGCTGATCCATCTGTATTTAATGGAAAACCTGCTGCCAGATTTTTTGCTTCCGTCATTTGCCCACTGATTTGTCCCCAGTTAATGCCCGCTTCAAATCCTTCACTTAAACGAACCTCCAGAATTTTTGCTTCAAGAATAACTTGTCGTTTAATGGTTAATTCTGATTTTTCCAAAAATTCGCGAACGGAACTTAATTCATGTGGAAATGCTTTTACAACAATCATTCCAGCTTGTGGCGAAACCACCACCGACCTGTCTTCAATTTTTCCGCCAATAATCGATGTCACCGTTTGTTCAATAGATGCCCAAAAATCAGTTGTATTCAAGGTTTGTACTCTGGCGCCCGGTGTTAGCCCCTGACCTGAATTTCCTGATTTTTTTTCAGACGATTCAAGCATGCCTAATAAATT
>CAMLRJ010000482.1 GCA_946482345.1 uncultured Cellvibrio sp. | reverse complement strand
AAAAACTAAAATTCACACCCAATCGCGCCGACAAAGGCTGACCCGCGTAATAACGCGAACCTGCATTGTTCAAACTCGCAATATAATCTTCGTCAGTTAAATTCAACACATTCAATTGAACCGTAATATTTTTCGTGACGGGATAAGATGCTACTGCATCCAACACCCAGTAATCACCAAATTCCAAAATTGAACGAGTGGCTTGTGCTTGCGCGCGCGTTAAACTGGAACTGACCATGCTGTCGATATAACGCGCACCGCCACCAATCATCAAACCATTTTCAAATGTGTATGTGTTCCAGAATGTGAAGGTCACTTCGGGTGACCATTGAATCACGCCGCCTTCGTTGTTAGTCGCACCATTATTTGCTGATGTGCGATTACCGCGTGTAATTTCGGTATCCATAAACGCAATACCGGTGCTGATTTGCCATGCGTTGGTGATTGCACCGACTAATCCCAATTCAACACCTTCTACTTGTTTTTCGCCAACAGCAAGTGAAGTTCCATCCGGATTGGTTGCAATTTCATTTTCGTTAGTGCTTTTAAATAAAGCAGCGGTAAAAAATAATTTATCGTCCATTAAATTCCACTTGGTGCCCAATTCCATATTGGTGCCTTTTTGTGGATCAAGATTGGGGTTATTGATGTTACTGCCCGCTGCTTGAGTTGCAGGATCAGTATTCAACGCAAAATTGGAACCGCCGGGTGGCAATTCGGATGTTGCGTAAGAAATATAAATAGAACCATCTTCAACTGGCTTATAAACACCGCCTAATTTCCAACTGAATAATTGATCAGTGACATGCGCTTCACGTCCAACCATAGTACCGATTGGAATTGTTTGCACTGCTGGCGCGGTAACAGCGGCTTGGCGGGTGATTGTGTTAGTGGATGTGCGGAAGCGATCCGCACGCAAACCAATGCTTAATTCCCATTGCGGACTTAAGGTGATGGTATCCAATCCGTACACACCATAGGTTGTAGTTTCACCATCAGTTTTACCGCCATCGCGAACAACAGGTTGAAATACTATGTTGTTGCTTGGGTTGTATAAATTTGCATTGGCTTGAGTCACACGAGTTGAAGAATTGCTGGCAACAAAAGGTAATCCCACTGTGTAATTTAATTGGCTTTCGTAAATAAATTCCACGCCGGACGTTAAATCATGTTGCACACCTCCCGCTTCAAATGACGCAGTTAAATTGGTTTGATTGGTGAGAATCTGATTCGATTGATCTTTACCTTGACGCGTGTAGGCCACTTCCCAGGTGGATAAATCATTTTTGGTTGCTTCATTAATTACCAAGGCATTCATGCCTGACAAGACTTGCTCTTGTCGCGTGTGACCATAGCGCGATGTATTGCGTAGCGTGACGCCTTCAGCGAGATCATGCTCAATGCGCACAGTCGTCATATTCGCATTCACATCGTTGTGATCCGAGGTTGAACCGTAAAAATTTTCAGTATCAACGCGTTTTATTTCAGGCCCACCGGTTGGAAAACGTTGCGCATAAACACTGCTGTAATAACCATCCAAACCAGCTGTTGGAAGACCGCCATCCGGAATACCGGATTGCTGCATATTTAAATAATTAATGTAAGTGCGGGTTTCAGTTCCCAACCCGAATGCGAGTGATGTTGCAAAACCTTGAAAATCACTTTCGACTGTATCGCGACCATCAACACCCGCGTCTTGTTTCATTAAATTCACGCGAATCGCCGAGCTTTCGCCGAGCGCGCGATTGGCGTCGAGTGTTGCACGTTTGTAATCACCCGTACCTGCAACCACACCAGCAATTGTTGCGTCGTCCTGACTCGCCAATTTGGTACTCAGGTTGACATAACCTGATGCTGCACCTCGGCCGTTGTCCACACCTGCCGGGCCTTTGGCAATTTCAATTTGATCGGTATTAAAGGTATCGCGGCTGATGCTGCCCAAATCGCGAATACCATCGACATAAATACTGCCCTGGGTATCAAAACCGCGCATAAAAATGGAATCGCCTGTGGCAGTGTTGCCGTTCTCGCCCATCAGCATGGTAATGCCGGGAGTATTGCGTAGGGCTTCACTCAGGGTAGTTGCGGACTGTTGTTGGAAAAGTTCTTTTTTCACCACAACCAGAGTTTGCGGAGTATCGACCAATGGCTGGGTAAATTTGGGGGAACTGGCTTTTTCTGCTTTGTAAACCGGTTCGGTCGCATCAGCTTCAACCTTAACTTTCTCAAGCTTTCCGGTTTCTTCAGCCGCAACGCCAGCTGACATCAATAGCACAGCAGAGGACAGTGCGGTTGCCGTCAGGTGTAATGTGGATCTTTTCTTGGAAACAATGTGTGATTTTTGTATGGTCATGATGAACCCTTGTTGTCGGTATTAAGATAGAAATTTTCGCGCATGCTATAGAGAATTATTTTTATTTGCAATACAAATAGAAGTGATTCTCATTTGCGCAAAAATTAGCATGATTTGAATTGCAATAACAAGTGATAATTATTATCATTTACAAAGGTTTTATTGGTGCATCTCTTCCATGGGTTCAAATACTTCTTCCTGGTACTTCTTATTGCTGATCAGCTTGCTGCATTTTGGCGGTATCGCTTTTATGGTGTTGGCATCGCCGCAGTCACAACCCGAGATTATTGAACCTACCATTCAAGGGGTTCTGGTTGCGGCACCTAAAAAGGAAGAAGTCATACCACTACCACCGCCACCCGAACCACCAAAAGAAAAGCCGAAAAAAGTTGAGAAGAAACCACTTCCCAAAGCGCCACCTTCAGAACGTGCAGTTAAAGCACCTGAGCCTGAACCTTTACCGCCAGTGGAAGAGGTTAAGCAAGAACCCGTGGAGGCTGCGCCCGAACCCATAGTGCCGCCCAGTGCAGATGCGCAAGAATTGAATAATCCGGCACCGGCTTATCCGGCGATATCCAAAAAGTTGAAAGAAGAAGGAACTGTCATTTTAAAAATTCTGGTAACCAAAGATGGACGTGTAGCAGAAGTTGAAATTCAAACCAGCAGTGGTTTCAAACGACTTGATGATGCGGCCGTGCGTGCAATTAAACGCTGGAAATTTAACCCTGCAACACAAGCGGGCAACGCTATAGATTATTGGTACGAAATTCCTTTTGAGTTCAGTTTGCGCAAGAAATAATTGTTCGTGATAAAAATTTGTCAGTGACAAATATAAAGTTTAATTTGAAAAACAAAGAGGCTGTTATGGAATCACCTTACGGTATTGTTTCCGTCTGGACACAAGGCGATATAGTCATCAAAGGTATCGCCATTACTTTATTAATTATGTCGATCATCAGTTGGTGGGTTATTTTTGTGCGCGCATGGAGTTTATTAAAATTGCGTCGTCCGGCAAAAGGCTTGCACGATTTTTGGCACGCACAAAATTTTGCTGATGGTTTGCGTACACTCGGTGATGATCGCAACAGCCCGTTTCGTCATTTGGCGGAAGAAGGTCAGGCCGCTATTGATCATCACACCAATCACAAAGAAGATCTTCACGGTCACTTGCCGTTGGCTGAATGGTTAACGGCGTGCTTGCGCGGTTCTATTGATGAAAGTGCTGAACGTTTGCAACGCGGACTGGCGATTCTTGCATCAGTCGGATCAACTGCGCCTTTTGTT
>CAMLRJ010000481.1 GCA_946482345.1 uncultured Cellvibrio sp. | reverse complement strand
GAACCTGATTTCCACGAGTCACATTTTCTGTTATTGCCTCTCTATCAACAGCGTAAGCAAGTGCTTTTCGAACCCGAACATCTGTTAAGGGCGGACGAGTAACATTAATTAAATAAAAATATGTAGCCAGATAGGGATGAGTTCTATAATTTGGGTCATTACTTTTCTTATACTTTTCGATTTTGGCATAAGGCATCCATTCAGTTTTGTGTAAATACCCTGCCCTAAACATTCTCTCTTCGGTCAGTAATTGTTCAATAGGATAAAAATTTATTGCATTGAGTTTAACGTTTTTGGCATCCCAATAATTAGAGTTTTTCTTAACCCGAAAAACTTTTCCAGGCACCCATTCTTCCATTACAAATGGACCATTGCCCACAAAATTATTAACTTTTGTCCATGGATTTGCAGGGTCATCAATTGCACCAAATTGTTTTATCACTGAAACAGGAACTGGAAACAAACTATGATGATCAAGTAATTGCAGAAAATATGGCGTAGGCTCCTCTAATTCAACCAGAATATTTTGCGAATCTATAGCTTTAAAACCAACTTGATTTATATCGGTAATTTCTCCCTTATAAAATTTTTCTGCATTTTTAAATACAAATAATGAATCAATATATTCATTCCCGAGAGCAGGCATCAATGACCTATGCCAAGAGTCAACAAAATCCTGTGCCGTTATAGGTTGGCCATTCGACCATTTTGCATCATCTCGAATATGAAACTCATATTTCATACCATCGTCTGAAATTGACCAACGATCAGCAACGGCAGGAACGGCATCAAGTGTTTTAGGATGTTTTGATACCAATCCTTCAAATAACGCCATTTGTATGTGGGCTTCGGGCATACCAGTTGTAGTGGCAGGATCAACACCTTGAATATCAGTACCGTTACCGATATGCATTACCTGCTGCTCTGTTCCTATCTCAACTAATGTCTTTCGTTCACACCCCACCAAACAAGCAATCAGGAAAAATAAAACACAAATTAGTCCGGCGTTATTCCAACGAAGTGTGTGGATGGATTCATGCCTGCGCAGGAATGACGAGGTGGGATAAATAAATCTGATTGGCGTGAAGATCCCGGAGATTATTTTATTGTAGAGGTGGTTCCCTGTGGCCACCCAGGGCAGGCACGGGGGCCTGCCCCTACGGGGGAAAGGTTTACTTGCGAAAAGATCTTTCATTTACTTTTTCTCCGTGAGATCTTTTGCAAATGCGTCGAAATTATATTCCCTGCCTAAAAAATGTTTGACCAGATCTGCAGCATCCTGGCTGCCGCCGGGATTTAAAACGGTTTTACGATAATGCTGCGCCAACTCCGAATTTCGTAAACCTTTTTTCGCAAACTCGCTGTGCATATCGGCTGCAATTACCAATGACCACATATAGGTGTAATAAATTGCAGAATACCCATTTAAATGGCCGAAGCTGGTATAAAAATAAGTATTGTCAACATAACCGAAAGGAGAATATTTGGATTGAACCTGCATCATGAGTTTATCCAAATCAATTTTGGCAGGATCCTGGTTATAAACGGAAAGAGACAGTGCCGCATAAAACAACTGGTGTTGGGTCCACATGCCTTTGCCAAATTCGCGTCCGGCTTTCATTTTTTTAATTAAATCAACAGGAATAGGTTCTCCTGCCTGATTGGTTGCAAAACTGCGCAAGGTTTCTTCATCCCAGACCCACTCTTCCAGCATTTGTGAAGGCGCTTCGACGAAATCCCATTCTGTTTTGGTACCGGAAAAATACATCCACTTTTGATTACCCGCAAATAATGCATGCAGTAAATGTCCAAATTCATGTAAGAAGGTTTCTACATCCGTATGCTCCAGCAAACCCTTGCCATCACCCCCGGGGAAATTACACACCAGCGCATGAGTTGGTAATTGGACACCTTTAATACCATTGACCACAGAAAATTGCGCTGCATGATTGTATTTATTTTCACGCGGATGCATATCCAGATAAAAACGACCAATTACTTTTTTATTTTCAACCAGTTCATAAGCTTCAACTGAAGGGTGCCACACATCCGTTTTCCAGGGACGAATCTCGACACCAAACAAATGCTGGGTTAAATCGAATATACCTTTGCGGACTTTTTCGTATTGGAAATACTTGCGAATTTCCTGCGCATCCAATTCATACTCTTCTTTTTTAATCAGATTTTCGGCATAAATTTTTTGCCAATCAGTCACCTTCTGAATCGACGGATCAATTTTCTGCATACGCTTTAACAGAACATAATATTCCTGCTTTGATTTTGCAGCGGCAATTGAAGAAACCTTATCAATAAAGTTTTGTGCGTTTTCAGGGCTACCAATCATTTTGTCTTCGGTAACAAATTCGGCAAAATTTTGGTAACCCAACAACAGGGCTAACTCGTGCCGTTTTTGCATTAATTTCATTAATACATCTTTATTTTTTGGGTAGGCTTGCTGGCGGAACAAAATATAATATTGCTTTCGCAGATCATCATTTTTGGCATATTGCATAAAAGGATAATAATCCGGGTAAGCGGTACCCAATAATATTTTTCCTTCTGCATTGGGTTTGTGGTTATCAATATAATCTTGCGGCAACCCATCGAGATCGTTTACGGAATTCAGGACCAACTGCTTTGACCCTTCACGGATATTTTTATCAAACTCCTGGCCAATTTGTATAATCTCATCGCTGAGTTGTTTGATTTTTTTACGGGTTGACTCGTCTTTATCAACACCGGAGCGTTTGAAATCACGCAACATATGTTCTACATATCGCTTGTCTTCTGCAGAAAGGCGCGACAATTTTATGCGCTTGATGTTGTCATACAGGGGGCGGGACAAACTGATGTCACTCACTAACCCCATCCACTCCTTTTCGCAAAACTCTGCAACACTTCTCAGTTCGGCCTCAGGGTGAACATTGGCGTATAAACCGGCAAGGTTCACTTGCTTATCAATCAGCATGTCCATTTGATTGATTTTTTTTAACAGCTTTTGATCAGCAAAGGCTTTTTTGGTTTTACCAAACACCATCAATTCCGAACTGACTTTTTGATAATCTTTGGCGCAGGATTGAATGTAATCCTGCGCCAGTTTCGTTTCCGGTTTCGGCCATGAAGGTTCGGCAACACCGCTCACGGAAACCACAACCAACACAGCAGCTATCCACCAGTGGCGCATAAATTTGCAAGTTAAATCTGATTTAATCTGAATGCCCATCGAATTTATTCACCTTGTTTATTAAGCGTTGGCGGCAATACTACATTTTTTATCAAGCCTCTTGCACCCTTGATTGGAATTTTTGCTTTTTGGGTTGGCTGGCTAACAATTTTTGACATTACTGCTAAGCTTCAAATTAACTGATGATTCAGGAAATATAACAGGGCGTATGAACCAGCACCTACTCACCGAAGAACAACGCGACTGCCTGCAAGAAATTACAAATGTTGCCATGGGACAGGCGGGTGATCGACTGGCAAGGCTTCTGGATGTGTTTGTAGTTCTGTCCATTCCACATGTCAGCGTGCTTAACCCGACTGATATTTCCATGACCTTGCATTCGTTAAATCACGATTCGGATGACCAGAGGGTACACGGTGTTTGTCAGGGGTTCATTGGTGGCGGAATTGCCGGTGAAGCCA
>CAMLRJ010000480.1 GCA_946482345.1 uncultured Cellvibrio sp. | reverse complement strand
ATTAAATCGCCGGAAATTTCATAGTACATAGTGCAAAGACCGTTTAATCGTTCGCAGCGTTCGTATAAATCCTGTAATGCATGTTCTATATCGCCATCTTCATCAATCAAACGTTGTGGAATATCGGCGCGCAGATTTTCGATGATGCGTTCATGGTAATTAAAAATGCGTTTCAATTTACGCAGGCGTGATTGATAGGCAATTAACTCGCGCATAACCTCATCGTTGGGTTTGTCCTGCATGGCATCTTCCAGTTCATTCAAGCTAGGCTCGAATGCCAATAATGCTTCCAAATAACGGCCTACTGAGAAGCGCATAATCCGTGTTGCCAATAATCCAGGGCTGACCAACAGGTTTTCTTTTTGTGCATTTTCCCAGTAGTTTTTAATGCCCATGGAATTTTCAGAATGACAAGTGATTAAACATCTGTCGCCAGCAAAAAGTGCAATAGTCATTTGTTTAATGGTGAGATCTTTATTAAATTCTGTCAGACCTCTGTATAAAACCAAGGTGTAATTATCAAAGTTTTCAGTTTTGGGTGGATGGCGAAAACGTTGCACATCTTCTATCGCCAAAGGGTGGCAATCCATCGAGAGTAAAAATGCTTTTTCGGCATCCGGTTTTTCTCCTTGTAGATCAATCCAGATAAAACCTTGATTATCCTGTTTCCATTGCTCAATCAGCTCTTCATGACCTTGCAGCCATTGTTTATCGCCAGTTAATAATTGTGTTCTGATCATATATTCAAAGCTCTGCCGCCATCGACACTGATGATTTGCCCGGTAATGTAGTTAGTTTTGCTGGCCAGAAATAAAACCAGATTCACAATTTCATCCGGGTTGCCTAACTTTTTCATCGGAATTTTTTCCAGAATTTTCTGGGTATCATTGGTTGGCGTCTCCGGCCATAAAATAGCGCCGGGGGCGATACCGTTTACCCGAACATCAGGTGCCAGTTCAAGCGCAAGTGATTTAGTCATCATCACATTGCCCGCTTTTGCCATGCAATAAAGACTGTGATTTTTGAGCGGTTTGTCGGCATAAATATCAGCGATATTAATTATCGAACCTTGCGATTTTTTTAATTCATCTGCCAATGCTTGAATTAAAAAATAAGGTGCTTGTAAGTTGCTGTTGAATAGGGAATTCCAATTCTGAATACTGGCTTCTGCCAAAGGTGTTGGATAAAACATTGAGGCGTTATTTATTAATAAATCCAAGCGCTGCCATTTTTTAATGGTTTTTTCTGCGAGCGTTCGCACGGATTCAAGCTGATCAAAATCAGCTTGAATACCAATTGCCGAGTTTGCACGTTGTTGATTGAGTTCTGCGATCAAACTTTCGGCTGCTGTTTGCGAATCCCGATAATGTAATACCAGATTGTATCCGGCAGCATGCAAACCTTTTGCAATCGCGGCACCAATACGTTTGGCGCTGCCCGTGACTAATGCCACGGGATTTTCAGAAGAAGTATTAAGCATAATCTTTTTTATATTCTCTTAATAGGCCGATACGTTTTTTGTGCATGGCTTCATTGATTTTGATTCCGCTGATACCTTGTTCGACAAATTCTTTGGCTTTTACCTGAATGCAAATTTGATAAGCTTTGCGTAAAAAATCAGATTGCGGATAGCTGCGGTTTTCAAAATTGGATCTACCTCGCGCATCTGCTTCACAACAAATCAAAAATTGTTCGAATCTTTCAGGACGGCGAAATGCATCCAGTCGCAATAAAAGTTTTAATAGACTGGATGCTTTTAATTCCAATGCGCGATGGCAATGTGTATGCCATGCAGCAACTGCCAAAGACAATTCTTTGTAATCATTCGGGCATTTAATGCGCTGACACAAGGTTTCAATTAAAGGTAAGCTGCGTTCTTCGTGACCGATGTGTCTGGGCAATATATCTGCAGGCGTTGTTGCTTTGCCTAAATCGTGTATCAAGGTTGCAAATCTGATGAGAGGATCATCCGATAATTTAACTGCTTGTTGCAAACTCATTAAACAATGCACGCCGGTATCAATTTCAGGATGATAGGCTGCCGTTTGCGGAATGCCAAAGAGCGCATCAATTTCAGGAAATAATACTTTTAATGCGCCACAATCGCGTAATACAGAAAAATAAACGTCAGGATTTTGTTCTGTTAGTGCACGCTGTGTTTCTTTCCATACGCGTTCGGGTGTTAAATAGCTGGTTTCACCTGCGCTGACTATTTGTTTCATCAGCAATAAAGTTTCATCTGCAACGTTAAAGCCCAAATAAGCATAGCGTGCTGCAAATCGCGCAACTCTCAATACCCGCAAAGGATCTTCAGCAAAAGCCGGTGAGACGTGTCGCAATAATTTATTTTGAATATCCAATTGACCATTAAAGGGATCAATTAATTTCCCCTCTGCATCTTGTGCTATGGCATTGATGGTTAAATCACGACGCGATAAGTCTTCTTCCAGCGTAATGGTTTTATTGGTGTCCACAACAAAACCGGTATAGCCCTTGCCGCTTTTACGTTCGGTGCGAGCCAGGGCATATTCTTCCCTGGTTTGGGGGTGTAAAAATACCGGGAAATCCTTGCCGACTTGCTGAAAGCCCTGCGCCAACATTTCATCAGTGTCCGTACCCACAACTACCCAGTCTCGTTCTGTTACCGGACGCTGGAGTAATTGATCGCGTACTGCGCCACCTACCAGAAAAATCTGCATAACACTTCAACCTTATAAGATAGTATCAGTATAGAGTAATAAAAATTTTTAAAACAATCTGTTGTATTGTAAAAAAAACTCGGATAGAGTCACGGTTCTTCAATTCATTCAGATATTTTCCATGTTTAATATCAATTCCATGAAACATTTTGTCGCCGCCTCACTGCGTCCAATTTGGTATGCGGTGCGCGGCTCATTTGTTTGCGGAATTTGTTGAATTAAGTCGAGTTTCATCAAAGGCCGCAGCATAAAAACTGCGGCCTTTGTGTTTTATGGATTGCAGTTTTTGGTTGTGGCAACACATTAAGGAGTGTTGTCATGCTAGTACTTGCTTATTTCGGAGTTGTATTAATTTGGGCAACTACGCCATTGGCTATTCAATGGAGTAGTCATGGTGTCAGTTTCAGTGCTGCTGCCATGTCGCGCATGACATTAGCTGTATTGATTGCTATAGCAATTGATTTGATTTTTCGCCGAAAACTATTTTCTTATCTGAAAAATTGGAAATTATTTTTTGCTGCGTCTCTAGGTGTATTTCCTAATATGCCGCTGGTTTATTGGTCTGCCCAATTTATTCCTTCGGGAATTATTGCGGTGATATTTGCCTTATCACCTTTGGCAACAGGATTAATCAGTTGGTGGTTGTTAAAAGATAATCCATTTACTCTTCGACGTGTCTTATCCCTGTTGATTGCAATTACCGGTTTGTCTTTCATTTTTCATGAACAATGGCAACTGGATTTACAGGCGCTATATGGTGTGTTGGGGATTTTGGTGTCTTGTTTTTTATTTTCTTTCAGCAGTGTTTTAGTGAAAAAAATCACCATGACACAAAATTCTCCTGATGCTTTTATTCAAGCGACAGGTGCATTAATTTTTTCACTGCCAGGACTATGGATTTTTTGGTGGATTCAAGACGGGCAAATTCCTGGTCATCTTCCACCCAC
>CAMLRJ010000479.1 GCA_946482345.1 uncultured Cellvibrio sp. | reverse complement strand
TCAATTGATGAAACAGCCGAACGCTTGATACTCACATCAAATTCTGCACCACGAAATTGACGTTTGGCTTTGGCAAATTGCCACTCGGCAGGTAATTGGGGATTTATTTTCAAACCATCAGCACAGCCTTGTAGCCCCAATAAACCTTCGACCAGACATCGATAAAACCAGGACACGGTTCCCGTATTAAACAACTGACTGGAACGTCCGGCCGTACGCGGATATTGGTGATACGCACCACGATAATAATTAGGTATGAATACTGGCAGTTGCCCACGCTGCAAATAATCAGCTTCATTTGGCCCAGGAATCATTTGTCGCAACAATTTATAAGCGCGATCTTTTTCGGCAATTGTATAAAGACTGTAAATATAAAAAACCGCAGCATGATTATAAACAGAACCATTTTCTGCAGATCCAGGATGTTTTTGCGTAACACGCCCCACATCATCGCGCATCGCAGTATAAGCTGGCGCCAACATCACAACACCGTAAGGAGTTTCCAATTGTGTTTCAATTGCAGCTAACATCTTTTTACGTTGATCATCATTAGCTGCACCAGCCAATATTGCCCAACTTTGCGGGTTCAAAAAAATACGTCCTTCTTTGTCCTTACTCACACCAAACACTACATCATCATCCGTAATTCCACGACCAAACCACTCACCATCCCACAAATAACGATTCACTGCCGCGTTAACGTCCATTGCGCCCTGATTAAATTCATCGACAAGATTTTGTTGTTGTTGATGACGACAAACATCTGCCCACAAATTGAGAGCATATGCAGTAGCAACCGATAACCATCCAGAAACTCCTTTACCTTTGTAACCCACCATATTCATCGGATCACACCAATCGCCCTGCGCAATAAAACTCAAGCCGCGATGATCACGAGAAGTTAGCAACCAGCGCATGGCATTGGAAATTCGATCAAATACCGATAATGTTTTTCCATCGTGGCCTGCAACCATTTCTTGCAAGATTTCATAATCATTGGTTTCGTCGAGATAGGCTTTCAAACAAACCGGCAACCAAACACAGTGATCTGTATGCGGAATTTGGTTGATGTATTTAAGCTCCGCGCCTTCTACCAACAAAATTCCATCTGGCATTGCACCTGAAACTTCTTGTTGACTTAATGCATGCAAAAAAGCCGCACGCGTCACTTGAGGCTTGATATACGTCATGCCCATATTGTCTTGTAAATAATTACGTGTTTGCGGATCTGTCGTCAGGCGATTGACATCACCGTGATAAAACACTTGTCGAGGTAACCAATTGTTCACAAAATTATTGAGTTCCGCATCCGGCGTTTCAATTTGCAGACAACCACTGCCGGAGTTGACATAAGCTGTGTATTCCTTTTTGGCTTTGACAAAACCTTCTTCACTCAAATAAGTATTTTTTAATTGCAGGATTTCTGCATCATCAAATGCGGGGCCAAAAATAAATTGATAATCTTTTTGATCATTGGCTGCTAATTGCAAACGATATTGCAAAACCGCTGCCGGTGTTTCGTAGCGCGCATCACCACAAGATAATTTTTCAGCTTGTAATCCATCCGGGTTATGCAAACCGCCTTCACCTTCAAATCGTTCTTGCTTCGCTTCCCAGGCATCAGGTTTTTCACTGTGCAAGAAAAAGGTTTTGTCTTTGAAGAATTTATTTTTGAAATGATCAGCGACTTTTTGGTAGGGCGTAACACATGTGGCAACCAAACCACCCAAATCAGCACGATACTCCGCTGATTGATTCATCCATGACATATAACCCACTGGAAAATAAGGGTAGAAACTAATTTTGCGTTGACGACCGGACAAATTGGTTATTTTGATTTCCCATAATTCCACCACATCGGCAACCGGTAGCGATAAACACAATTCAACTTGAATCCCCAGGGATTTTAACGTCCATCGCAAATCACTTTTACCCACAGAAAAATTAAATACTTCGTATTCTGCGCGTACTGGCTCATAAGGTGCGGAAAAAATTTCACCGGTTTCTTCATCTTTCAGATAAAAAAAACGTCCCGGATGATGTGCATAATAAGGTTGCTCCGGTTGCATAAAGGTTTTTGCTTCCAGATTGGGAGCATAAGCATATTTTGCCGGCTCCGGTTGCATGAACTGCGCGACGGCATAACCACGACAAGTGGATTGAATCATCATGCGAGAATTCCATAAAAACCCGGCAGCGCGCGGCATAGAGGTTGGTGAATGCAATTCGTAACGCTCGCCATTATTGGCGGGATTTAAAAAAGGTTTCGTCATTTTTTTCTCTTGAAATATCAAATTTTCACCCCCTCCTAACCTCCCCCTTAGCAAGGGGGGAGGGAACTTACTCTCTACTTAATGTGAAGTGATATAGGTCCCTCCCTTGCGCGGGGGGGAGGGTTAGGACGGGTTTGTTTTTAACCTTGCAGTTGTTTCAATTCTTGCTGAATTTCTTCCAATTTTTTGTCTGTTAAATTATAAAAAACCAACGCCAGTGCAGTTAAAAATGCAAAGCAGCCGGGTACTATAGTCTGCATATACACAATGCTATCCAGTGATGCGCCTTCTTGCATTTTTCCTGCTTGATACCCCATTACCGCCAACACTGATAGCATTAAAAAAGATCCACCTGCACTGCCTAATTTTTGCGAAAAAGTGGTAGCGGCAAAGGTCATTCCAGTTGCACGTCGTCCATTTTTCCATTCGTTAAAATCAGCCACGTCCGCATACATTGACCAGGTGATGGGCGCTTTAAAACCCAATGCAATACTGATCAAAATGTTCAACACAAACATCCAAATAATTGCAGAAGGCAATTCGGAACTATCTTGTACTGAACCGTCAGCGCGAGTGCGCATGACACTGATCACCTGACCTTTCGCTTCAGTTAATTGAATCACTGGGCCGGTTTGCTCAAGCGGTACTTGCTCTTTAATAATCCAGAATATTTTTTCGTGATGCACCCATTGATAAGCGTCGCCTGCTTGATGCTCACCACTGAGTAAATTTTTGACATCCAATTGCACTTCATCAGTGGTTACTTCCACCACACCCAAATGTTCTGGCTTGGAAATAAAAGTAAAGGCAATCGATAAACTGGCGACTATGCACATCAACAACATCATTAATTTTCGTTTATCCAGATAACGAGTCGCGGTTGATGCAAACATTGCACCCACCATCAAACCCGCCATTTGCAAACCCAGATAAGTTCCTAGCAAATCAGGGCGCTCAACAAAATATCGGAAGTAATATGGTGCAGAACTACTGCGCAGTGTCATGGTTACCATAAACACCAGCGCCACAATAAATAACATCAACCAGGGGCGGCAGGTGAAGAGATCTTTTAAATCTTGCAGTGGATTGGTTTTCTCTTGTGTAGCAGGTGGTTGAACTCTTTCGCGAGTAGTGAAAAAAGTTACCACAAATAAACAGGAGGCAATCACTGCATAAATAGTCATGGTCATCTGCCAGCCTTTCGCGCTGTATCTGTCACCATCACCAAAATATTCTGCCAATTCCGGTGTGGCAGCACCGACTAAAATACTGCTCAAATAAGCGAAGAAAAAACGAATACTGTTGAGACTGTTGCGCTCCTGAATATTACCGGTCAAAACCGCACTCAAGGAGTTGTAAGGCATGTTGAGCACTGTGTAACA
>CAMLRJ010000478.1 GCA_946482345.1 uncultured Cellvibrio sp. | reverse complement strand
GTTCGGGTTTTGTTACTTCTAGCATATAGTCGAACAGGTTTTGAAAGAATCGACAGATTAGCCGACATTTATTTATGGTTTTTGTCTGGATGATTATGGGCCATATGTTTGATAGTTGATTAAATTGAAATGATTACTTTTTTACGATCCAATAGATAAGCGATTAACCAAAATAACCCGACATGTACAAGGGCAAAAGCAAGCGAGGCATTTACCGGGTTTAAACAGGATTGAAATAAGTTGTAAATATGCCCATGCAAATTAGCCCCTGAAAATTCTATGAGTGGATAGCTTGCAATCCATAACCAGGACAGCACATAAATAAAGAGTGGATTCTGGCCATAAATAGCCAGCGATTTGATTACGAATTCTGTTCCCTTGCATTTTTCCATTACTGCAAAAAACAATAAAAGTATTGCAGCAGATCCTGAACTGAGTAAAACGAAGCTTGCTGTCCATAACGATTTATTAATTGGAATAATGTTGTTCAGGAAAAAAGCCAAAATAATAAAGAGTATTCCGTACAACAAAATGGAAATTTTTGCTTTGAATGCAGATGAAGCTTGAACGAGTATTCGGGTGAATTCAAATCCCAGTAGGACATTAACTGTAGCGGGTAGTGTGCTTAAAAGTCCTTCAGGGTCAAACGCAATGCCTTTTCCTTGCCATAAATGTGATGCTCCTAATATCCACAAATCAAATTTTCTGACGGGATTGTCGTCAAGAGAATAATCAGCAGACAAAATTGGATAAATTGCAGAATAAATCAACACCAGTGCCAGCGCTGAAAAAATACGCCCCCAAAACGGTAAGAGAATAATAAAAGCGGCCAGACAATAGGCCAGTGCAATCCGTTGTAACACGCCCATAATTCGCAGTTGATCCCATTCTGTTTGAAAGGGATAAGCATTTAAAAATAAACCCAGTAAAAAAAGAATCGCTGTACGCTTGATAATTTTTCCCAGTCGTTGGGTTCTAGATAATCGAGCGAGAGATTGCTGACTGAAAACCATCGCTGAGCCGACAATAAATAAAAAAAACGGAAACACCATATCCGTCATGGTGGCGCCATGCCAATCAGCATGTTGTAATGCAGGGTAAATATCACTCCATGAGCCTGGGCTGTTGACCAGTATCATTAGCGCGAGTGTAAACCCTCGCATGGCATCGAGAGCGAGATAACGAGGTTTATGCATTTATTTCCACTTTTTTATTTTGTGACCTTTTACTGCATAAAAGAAAATATAAGCGTAACAGGGCAGCAGCATCCAATAGGCAGATTGTGCTGGATTTAGTTCAGAAAAATATCCGTAAATTAAAGGCAAAATAGCACCGCCTGCTATTCCCATAATTAATAATGCTGATCCTGCAGCAGTATATTTGCCCAAACCTTCCAACGCCAAAGGCCAAACAGTTGGCCATACCAATGCATTGGCAAAACCTAACAATGCCAAAAATAATAGGCTATTGGGTACAGCGGGAATTCCTGACCATGCATAAAGTAAATTGGCTAGAAAATAATTTTCAGTGGAGGAAAAGATAATGCCAAGAGTAAAGATCAAACCGAATAATGCGCTGCCAATTAATGCTGTTTGCGGGCTCAAAAAACGGGGAATGCAAATCACGCCCAGAATATAACCCAGTACCATAAAACTCATGGTGTAAGATGTCAGTGCGCCAAAATTTTTCAAACCAATATTTTGTCCATAAAGACCAATAGTGTCGCCTGCGATTACTTCAACACCAACATAAAAAAATAAAGCGACTGCACCAAGCACAGTGTGTGAAAATTTAAAAATATCAACAGTGCGGATTTCAGACTTGTTTTCATCTTCTGTAAATTGCAGTTCCGGCAAGGGCGAAAATTTTATAAAACAGGCAAAGGCGAACAATACTGCTGCCATAATCAGGTAAGGTTCAATTAATCTTGACGATAATTCAGCGAGCCGTGTTGAGCGTTCCTGTTCATCAAGGGTAGCAAGCACTTCTGGTTCGAATTTATCCATGCCGGTTAATATCAACGCCGTAAATACTATAGGTACTACTATGCCTGCACCTTTATTGAATAAACCCATGATGCTGATACGCATGGCAGCACTTTCTTGCGGGCCGCAACACACCAGGTAAGGATTAACTGCGGTTTGTAGTAATGTCAGCCCTGTGCCGAGAATAAAGAGTGCAGTTAAAAATAAAAAATAATGTTGGATTTGCGCAGCCGGGATAAAGGTTAATGCACCTATGGCAGTGCAGATTAACCCCAACACAATTCCTGATTTATAACCACTGTGTTTTAAAACCATTGCCGATGGCAGTGCCATTAAGGTGTAGGCAATATAAAAAGCAAAGGTCACCAGTAGTGCTTGAAAATTATTTAACTCACAGATAATTTTCAAAAAGGGGATTAATGAACCGTTTAGCCAGGTGACGAAACCAAAAATAAAAAACAATGCACAGATAATCAGCATGGGTATCAATATGCTGTTATTTTGTTGATGATCTTTTGTATTCATGTTGATCTCTTTTTTATTTGATTATGATTTCATCTATATACAAAGGCACTGTATTGGGTGTTCCCGAGGGATTATTGGTAAGCGGTTTATGTATATCGGCTGTCAGTCGTAAATGACGGGTTTCAATTTTATTGAAAGTAAGTTGCACAATTTGTTGTGCCTGCGCCAGTTGGTTTTGATCAAGGCTCGCCAATGGAGTCCATTCCTGCCCATCTTTAGATGAAAATATTTCTACTTTTTCGGGCGGAAACATTTGTCGCAGTTTTCCGGGATTAAAGGCAAATCCCAGTTCGGAAACGGATTCAGTATTTTCAAATTCAATTTTGATATCAGCTTTATCTCCCCAAAAAGCAATCCAGTCATCTGTATGGAAGGCTTGATCTATAGCGCTTATGCCATCGACCAAACTTTTGGTCGGATCAATATTATTGCCAGCACTGGGTTCACTTAAAAACGTGAGTTTTGCGTTTACAGCCTTATGCGATATTTTTCGCAATTTTGTTTCGTAATAAAAGTCGCCTGTGAATTTATCTTGTGCGCGTATGCGAACCAGAGTAGTCCCCGAAATTTCAAAAGGTTTTGTATAGACTGGTGATTGATGATTGGGTTTGCTGCCATCTGTGGTATAGCGAATTGAAGTTAAATCTGTATCGCTATTCAAACTGACCAGATGTCGTGCTGATTCTCCTTTGTCATGCAATTCATAATTTGTATTAACTGTAAAAACAGAACGGGAAGCCTTGAGATCCATTTGATCAAAACGTGCGAACAAGGCAGGTAATCGCAAGGAAAAATCTTGCCAATTTTGTTTTGCCAGTGGACTCCAGACAACTTCTGCCAGTGCGCTCATGCGTGGTAATACCATGTATTCTGCTTTGCGTGGTGTGGAAACATATTCTGTCCATAATTGTCCTTGTGCTCCCAAGATATGTTTTTTATATTCAGTGTCTTTTAATGCTTCCGGCATTGGGTTGTAAGAATAAACTTTTTTCAAACTGGTTAAGCCGTGAATGGTTAGTGGTTCGTCTACAGAACGACTTTGGAATGCATCAAAATAAGTAAATTCCCAGGGCGCCATGATTGCATCATGCTGTATTTTTGCAGCAGCGATACCCGCTTCAATACCTTGCCAGGACATGATCGTG
>CAMLRJ010000477.1 GCA_946482345.1 uncultured Cellvibrio sp. | reverse complement strand
CACAATGCACAGCACTGACTTTCGCTTTGCGATCTGCATAAACAGAAAATTCCATTTTCATTGCTTCAACAATTAATAGCGGTTGATCAGGTTCAACGAATTGACCTGGTTCAACTAATAATTTCCAAATATTGCCGCTGATATCGGCAGTTACCGCATGCCCATCAACTTCAATCGGGCCAGTATTAATTTTGACTTGCAGAGCGGCATCCACTTTTGCGGCTTCATCGGCTTGCCAAAGTGCAACTTCTTTTGTAAATGCGGCTTGTTGTTTGGTTTTAAATTCAGTAATGCTTGCTGCATTTTCTTGTAAGAATTTTTCATGCTCAGCAAGACTGAAATAATCTTCTTCGATGCGTAAATTTAATCGCCCTTCACGGAAGGCTTCGCGCTGTGCAGTTAGCTCTGCTTCTGTCACTTCGTAATAGCGCACGCGGTCAAAAAATTTCAGCAGCCATGGCTCGCCATCTTTGAAGGTGGAGTTTTTTAAAAATTTATTCCAGATAGGTAAAGTACGGCCAACCAGTTGATAACCACCGGGAGAATCCATACCGTAAATACACATGTAAACACCACCAATTCCGACAGTGCCTTCAGCAGTGTATGTGCGTGCAGGATTATATTTTGAGGTCAATAATCTATGGCGTGGATCAACCGGCACAGCACAAGGCGCACCGAGATAAACATCACCCAATCCCAACACCATGTAACTGGTATCGAAAATAATTTGTTTGACTTGATCAACCGAATCCAAACCATTAATGCGACGCATAAATTCGGTATTACTGGGAAGCCAGGGCGCCGTGTCGCGAACTGATTGACGATAACGTGCAACTGCATCGAGTGTTGCTGAATCTTCAAATGCCATCGGCATATGGACAATGCGACTGAGCACTTTGATATCACGAGCATCAGCTAACAGATCTTCAATATGAATTAATTGTTTAATCAAATTCTGTTGATGAATTACGCGGCTGTCGTAATTAATTTGCAGTGATCGCACACCGGGCGATAATTCAATCACCCCTTTAATCGGTGAAATTTTTAAATACTCCATCAAAGCATAAACACGCAAACGCAAACTTAATTCCAGAATATTGTCGCCGTACTCCAACAAAATATATTTATCGCCAGCCTGACGATAAGAAACCAATGGGCGTCCATTTTTTGGCGGCAATGAAGCCACAATACATTCTGATAAACCATGTGCAGGTTTAATGAGAGGGATTGGTGCAAATTTTTCAATGGGTTTTAATTCTGCAATAGCCTTGTCCTGTGCTTTCTCCAAAGATAAAGCGTCATCAAAGCTCATGCGTTTAAAACAAATTTTATCGCCCGGTTTGACTTGCCCAACTTTCCACAATTCTGCTTTCACAATAGTCACTGGACAAACAAATCCACCAAGACTGGGGCCATCTTTGGTTAAAATAACGGGCATATCGCCGGTGAAATTTATCGAACCCATCGCATATTCTGTATCGTGAATATTCGATGGATGCAAACCGGCTTCACCACCATCACTGCGTGTCCAGGTTGGTTTTGGTCCATTCAAACGAATACCCAAACGATTGGAGTTGTAATGCACTTCCCATGCAGTATCAAAAAACATTTTGATGGCATCTTCAGTGAAAAAATCCGGCGCACCATGCGGCCCATACAACACACCAATATTCCAGGTGCGCGTTGTTTCTGTTTTGGAAAAACAATCAGGAATTAATTCAGCAGGCGCTTTCGCTGCTGCATAAAGTGGAGCAGGTGTAGTGCAAGCGGCAATTGTCGGATTACTGATTGGCAACATATCGGTTGCACGCAAAGTGCGACCTGCATGTCCACCGAATTGCCCTAAAGCAAAAGTGGATCGACTACCTAAATAAACGGGAACATCAATTCCATTACGCACAGCCAGATAACCACGACAACCCTGTTCGGCTTTTCCGATTTCAAGAATTTGCCCGGCTTTAATGGCAACCGGTTGCCAAAACTCAATTAATTTCCCATCAATTTTTGCAGCAGATGTTGCGCCTGTTAATGCAATGATTGCATCAGTGTGAAATTTTAATTTGGGTCCAATAATAGTGTATTCAATAGCCGCTGCACTTTCATGATTGCCCACAATGCGATTCGCCAAACGAAATGCATAATCATCCATTGGGCCTGATGGTGGTACACCCACACTCCATAAACCAACACGACCGGGATAATCTTGCACACTGGTGTAAGTCCCCGGTTGAATCACTTCAATCACAGGCGGCACGTAAGCGAAGCTGGCTAATTTATTAGTCGCTACTTTTCCCGATGCAAAAAAATCAGATGCAATAATTTGTCGTAAATAATCCAGATTGGTTGCAATACCGGCAACACTGGTTTCATTTAATGCCGCCGACATTTTTGCGATAGCATCTGCACGATCTTTTCCATAGACAATAATTTTGGCAATCATCGGATCGTAATAAGGTGATACTTCTGTACCTGTCGCTACCCAGGTATCGATACGAGCAGATTGTGAAAATTTAACTTCGGTGAGAACACCGGGTGATGGTTGAAAATCACGAACAGGATCTTCCGCATACAATCGCACTTCGATTGCTGCACCTGTTGGATTGACTTGAATATTTAATTCGGGAGGTGTGCCTGCAGCGGTGAGGATCATCCACTCAACTAAATCAACACCGGTACAAGCTTCAGTGATCGGATGCTCCACTTGTAAACGTGTATTCACTTCCAGAAAATAAAATTCGTCACGCGCGGGATCGTAAATATATTCGATAGTACCGGCAGAACGATAATTCACCATTTTCCCAAGGCTAACGGATGCGGCTAATAATTTTTCGCGAGTGGCGGCCGGCAAATTCGGCGCAGGCGTTTCTTCTACCACTTTTTGATTGCGACGCTGCAAAGAACAATCACGCTCGCCCAGAGCTAACACATTACCTTTACCATCACCAAAAATCTGCACTTCTACATGGCGCGCGTTATCAACAAATCGCTCAAGAAAAACGCCACTATCGCTGAAAAAGTTTTGCCCCAAACGTTTAACGCTTTCATAAGCATTCACCAATTCGGTTTCACTGTTACAACGCGTTAAACCAATACCACCGCCACCCGCCGTGCTTTTTAACATCACCGGATAACCCAACTTCGCTGCAAATGCAGTTGCTTCTTCTACTGAATTTAATAAACCGGTTCCAGGTGTTAAAGGTACTTTCGCTTCTGCCGCCAATTCTCGTGAAGTATGTTTCAATCCAAACTGACGAATTTGTGAAGGTGTGGGGCCGCAAAATGCAATACCTTCCGCTTCACATTTTTCAGCGAAGGCGGCGTTTTCAGATAAAAATCCGTAACCGGGAATAATCGCCTGGGCACCGGTTTCTTTTGCCGCCGCCAAAATTAAATCCGTTTTTAAATAACTTTCTGCTGCCGTATTACCTCCCAGGCAAATCGCTTTGTCGCAAGCGGTAACGTGTGCGGAATTCCGATCCGCATCGGAATAAACGGCGACAGATTCTATTCCCATTTTTTTCAGCGTTTTCGCAATACGTACTGCGATTTCGCCACGGTTTGCTATGAGTACGGTCTTTAACATTTTCTTCTCCGACTTTAGTTTTTATTGGGGAAGGTCTTTTTCCCCTCTCCCCTGCCCCTCTCCCACAAGGGGAGAGGGGACTTGGTTTTGTTCTAT
>CAMLRJ010000476.1 GCA_946482345.1 uncultured Cellvibrio sp. | reverse complement strand
GAACTTGATCTGCTTGACGATATAGAGCTCGAAGAAACTGAGCTGGATCTACTTGAAGATAACGAGCTGGATTTACTTAACGAGGATGTAGAGCTTGATCTACTTGAAGAGGAAATCGAACTGGATTTGCTCGATGAAGAAATAGAACTGGATTTGCTCGATGAAGAAATAGAACTGGATTTGCTTGAACTGACACTTGAAACACCGGTTCCATTTGTAGGAATTGAACACTCCTTTACGGCTTTGGAAGGAATTGGATCAACACCAAACGTTGTGGTGTTACACACGAAGGTGCCATTTAACACTTTGTAGCTAAATAGTCCCGCAGCGCCATAAGCTACACTGGTAGACGAGGCAACGGAACAAGTCTGATCCGATTTACAGATGGTTGTATAACCACTGGGTCGATTACTGGCCGCATAAACGCCGGATGCGATTAGCATCAGCGTAACCGCTGAAATGATTTTATTGTGCATGTTGATTACTCATTAGTATCGTTATAGGAAACGCCTGAAAAGGCGGCGCTTAATGTAGCTTATTTTGCCGAAAAAAATATGGCGTAATTATCACAATTACTCTGTGGGGGTGAATATCAGCGAGTAAAATCAGGAGTGGCTACTCAGCCACTTTCGGATCAACGGGTGGTTTGAGTCAATTTTTTGAATGTCTATTAAATTGCCGCTTTACTATAAATCGGTGAGTTGCTTTTACTGGTGTTGCTAAGCTACTCTCGGGGCTTAACTATTCAGTCATATTTCTAGTATGGTGTTTGTGCTTTTTGCGTAGAATCAAAATCCACAAACTGCTGTGCGCGGCACTATAAATGGAAAATAATAATGGGAACATTCAAACATCACAGCTATTTCCCAAAAGAAAAAGCAATACAAAACTACTTGTTTCCTAATGTTTGTTTTGTTTGTCGAAAATGCTTTAGAAAGCCGGAAGCTGACAAGCCGAATTCATGCCCTAATTGCGCGGGTGAAATGGTCGCTCTTAATCGAAAATTTAAGGCTCCCAAGTCTCATGATATGCAGCAATGGAAAAAAGTTCAGTTTTTGGTTGGTCATGGATTTAAATTTCAATCCGTATATGAGACCAAGAGAGAAGATGGAATTGTAACCTGTAACTATAAAGTGAATTATCCACAGTCAATTGAAGAGGCGAAGGAGTTTGTTGTTAAATTTAGAGATCAAGCAATTAAATAATATCTAACTGAAATGCTACTGACGTTGGTGTTAAATAAAAATATGAAGAATCTACTACTAATTTTTACAATATTCTTTACAGGCTGTGCTTTGTCAAGCTCCAAAATACCTATATCTGATATCGAGGCAGAGAAGTTAATAATTGGAAGTTGGAACTTTGAAAAACTGTTGTCTAGTAGGTATGACGTAAATTTTATACCAGTTTGTGTTTTTTCCGAAGATCGAAAAGTTGATTGCACTTATACTGGTGAAAGTTGCGGTGGATTTTGCTGCGAAATATTTGAAGAAGAAAGAGGATGGAATCAATGGGCCGTTACGGATGGATATTTGATTCTCAGAAATGCTTCTGATGGTCAAGGTCAAGACTTTAAAGTTCGTATAATTAGTTTAACGAAAAATCAAATGGATCTTGAAATGAACAAATCTGTAGCAAGGTACAATAAAATTAACTATTCAAGCATATTAATTAAATAAGAAAAAATTATGAAAATCCAAAAACTATTAATACCAATATTCCTCCTTTCCTTATCCGCCTGCACTTCCCAACAACAAACCGAAAGCTTTCAGGAAAGTGATCGCTACAAAGAGAGAATGAATAGCAAAGAAATAAAACATTGTAAAAAAAATGGCGGGGATGTGCAGAGGGCGGGGCGGATGGGGTTGCCGCATTGTGTGATTACTTATGCTGATGCAGGGAAAGCTTGTAAGGATTCATCGGAGTGTACTGCGCGTTGTTTGTTGGTTAATTCCGATGAGCCTGCGGGTGCGCAAGTGACGGGGCAGTGTCAGCAGAATAGTTTGCGTTTTGGTTGTTATGCTGTGGTGGAAAATGGAGTTGCCGGGCCGGTGATTTGTGTTGATTAAAAAGTCCAACAAGCATGTTGGACTTTTTAATCAGGATATTTTTATTTATTTTAAATTCATACAGCTTGCATAATAACTCACGCTTGCGGGCCAATCGGAAAATATACCGATCACACCTACGTCCTTTGCCAATACATGCAATAAATCCATCATGTCACCGTCGTTATTAATCGCAGGATTAATGGTTTGATAATACCAGCCACCGCCATTTTTTAACGGGCCGGAACGTTCGAATGACCAGGTGATAATTTTTAAACCAGCAGATTTTGCATTGTGTGAATAATCCGAAGCGATGATTTTATTGTTGTTGTCCAACGTCACCAGCGCCCAGATGGGTGGAGCAACAATTTTAAAACCTTCATCAGCATAAAGTTGTAATTGAGTGGCATCGGGTAAGTCCAGAGGTGTTTCGGCATCATCCAAAAATACCGCTTGTTTGCCAAAATCCTGCTCATAATTAATCCAATAACGAATGTCCTGAATATCAAATGATTGTGGCCATACATCGCGTGCTTTAACGCCGGCAGCACGGTATTCATCAATTAATTGTTGTGCATACATGGCTTGAGTATAAGTTCCTTCAAATGGCATTGGCACACTGGCTGATTTTAATTCGGACGTCATTTTCACGCCGAGTTTTTTAAATAATTGGATACTTTCTGCGTGAGTGAGCAGCGTGCCTTTATTGGCGTAAAGATCAGTTCGCCAGTTGGCTGTGCCTTTTACATATTCTGCTACTGTTGTAGCTGTTGGATTAAAAGCATCCATTTTTCCTTGCAAGCTTTTAAATTCAGCGAGAGTAATATCACTGGTACAGCAATTGGCGCTGGCAGCTTTTCCACTGACTGGATCATAAGGCGAAAACGGCTGACTGCATTTGGCGGCTAAAGGTGTTGTAAGAATATTGGTTGTAGTATGCAAATCACACTGTGAGTGACGGCAAACCAATTGTTTGTCCTGAGTGAATGTCACATCGCATTCAAGAATGCCTGCGCCCATTCGGGCAGCAGCTTCGTAGGATTCTTTAGTGTGCTCCGGAAATTGCAGCGGTGCACCGCGATGGCCAATCGAGAAATTGGTTTTTTTAAATGGCCCGTTAGCACAGCTTTGCAGTTTTTTCTTGAGTGCACTCTCATCCATATCATTGACCAAATAAAAAGGACGCGGCCCAAGTTGTATATTGGTATTTTTATAGTGTGTATCGGCATGATCATTGTGATTGTTGCTATGTGCCCAACCGGTGAGTGGCAACATGAATAAAGCACAGATGAATAAGATTTTATGAAGCATGTAAATCTCCTTGGTGATGAGGATGAATGGTATCGATGCAACCCTATATCGCTAATGTGAAGATTTTTTGTTGTTTTGATGACAGTTTGTTGATTGATGATGTTTAATGCGATCTGTTGATATGTAAATTTTGAGTTTGAACAATGTCATCCTTAAAGCGGCAGGTGATTTATTCAGGATTAGTGGGACTACTGGTGGTTCTCATCACGACAATCGCATTTCATTATTTGGCGTCCGGATTCAATTCTTTTTATTGGTTGTTCTTATCTGGTTTAACCTGGTTATGGGTTTGTTGGCAGTTGTGGAAATTATTGGATTTAAATCGAA
>CAMLRJ010000475.1 GCA_946482345.1 uncultured Cellvibrio sp. | reverse complement strand
CAAGCCGGTTTCTGTCGTCTTGATGGAACAGTCGATACCAATCACACCGGCTATACCGGAAGTGGTTTTGCCAACGGCAATAATGCACAGGGTGCTGTTATGTCATGGGCGGTGCAAGCCTCTACAAGTAGTCGTCATCGTTTGACTTTCCGTTTTGCTAACGGTGGCACGACCGCTCGCAGTGGTTCTTTGTTGATCAACGGCGGAGCCAACGGTAACTACACCTTGAATCTGCCTTCAACAGGCGCTTGGACTAGCTGGCAAACAGCTTCCATCGATGTGGATTTGGTTCAGGGCAACAATACTCTGCAACTGTCTGCATCCTCTGCTGATGGTCTGGCCAATATTGATTCCTTGAGTGTGGTGGGTGCTACGACTTCTGCAGGTTCTTGTGGCACTGTCAGCTCCTCTTCTGCGCAGTCCTCTTCCCGCAGCAGTTCTTCTGTCAGCAGTATTGCAACGGGTAATCCTGTACCCAGCGCTGGCTGCGGAAAAACACGCACATTGCAAAATGGCACCATCAATATTACGAGCGGTGGTACTTCGCGTTCTTATATTTTGGATGTGCCCACTAATTACAATAATAATCATCCATACCGCGTGATTTTTGGATATCACTGGGTGGGAGGAACCGCTCAAGATGTGGCTACCGGCCAAACTGTTCAACGCAATACCTGGGCGCATTACGGGATGAAAAAACTGGCTGGCGACACCACGATTTTTGTTGCACCACAAGGCATAGGTAATGGTTGGGGCAATGGTGGCGGTGCAGATGTTACTTTCACTGATAACATTCTTAGCCAATTAAAATCCCAACTTTGTATTGATGAGAGCCGTATTTTCGCGAATGGATTTAGTTTTGGTGGCTCTATGACTTACGCAATTGCCTGTGCACGCGCAAATGTTTTTAAAGGCGTCGCTGCTTATGGTGCGGGTTCAATCAGTGGATGTTCAGGTGGTACCAGCCCAATCGCTTATTTTGGCGGTCACGGTATACGTGATGGTGTTTTCACACCGGATCGAGGTCGCGCACTGCGTGATAAATTTGTGAAAAATAATAATTGCACCGTGATCAATCCCGTCGAGCCAACAGTTGGCAGCCTGACGCACACCTGTACTTCTTACCAATGTCCCAATAAAGCTTATCCGGTTCGCTGGTGTGCTTATGACGCAGGCCACATTGCAGCACCTCACGATGGTTCTACCGGAGATAGCGGCAACACCTGGTTAGCAGAGGAAGCCTGGAAATTTTTCACTCAGTTTTAACAGCAATAAAAGTTTGTCTCCGTAAATATTGCTGTCTTTTCAGCCCGGTTCTACCGGGCTTTTTTATGAAGATAAATTTGATAGATGTTTAAATTAATTGTTATCGGAATTTGAATTAAATCGTTTAACCGATTTGGCACCCCACAATATGGCAACAAAAATATTGATGTAAGTCATCAAGTCATACCAAACAGGATAATTCTCTGTTGAATCTATAGTGAAATAAATTAAAACGTAAATTAACAGTGTCAACAACGCGACTATCAATCCAAATTTTAATTCCTGACCAAATGCATATTTACCTGTAATTTTTCCGGCATAAAAAAGACAGCCAAAAGTTACGATTAAATCAATGATCAAAAACAGCGAATTGCCTGCCATAAAATCCGCAGAAATATTTTCACTGCCTTGTGTGGCCGCAATAATAATTGCAAAAATCATGACCTCGATAATGCTGACAATCATTGTTAACACAACCGATATCAATAACCCATAACAGATAGCATTGATAGGTTTGCATTGTCGATTTTCCGGTTCCTGGTTACTTGAATCAGGGGTTTTGTAGATATTCATTGTGGATTCCTGCTGATTACTGCTTTCAAATATGACTTTATAGACCATGCAGGTATCTACCCGAAAACCCATGTCTATTCAAGAAATCAGGCTGTGAAATTAAAAATATATAATCCAGATCAACTTCTTGAAATCCTTCGATAGTCGAAGTTTTTTCCGAGAGTTAATATCCACGCGTTCAGGATTATCACGCATTTTCGATCTTTCCTTTTTTATTTCTATAACGTCAATCTGAATTCAGGAGATCATATGGCAACGCGATTAGATATTGTTGACTGGGCATTGTTCGAAGCAAATGCCTGGTACGGAGACACCCACTGGAAACCTACCAGCCTGGAAATGATCGATATATTTACTACGGCAGGGCTTAAGGCACCCTCTAATGGCGATCTGGAAAAGTTTAAAAAGGCCAGTGGCAATATTTCAATCAATGGGCAGTCAATTGCCTGGTGCGGAATTTTTGCTTGTTACGTGTTAAAAAAATACGGAGGATTGGATGTTAAATGGGTTTCAGGAAAAGGCATTGTAGGAGCCGGCATCGATAAAACCTGGAGCGCCAAAGGTATGCGCCCAGGTGATGTTGCCGTCGTCAGGGAAACCCCGGATTCAAAAGGTAAAGCAGTGCATCATCATTTTATCGTTACCAGAATTGATTACGCGAGTAATACCATGGAGTCAGTGGATGGCAACTCCACCAATAACGAAATTGTCTGGCATCAAAATAAAAAAATTTACCATAAAGGCAAACCCGGCCTTGATGTCTACTGTCATTACAAACTTAAAATGGAATAGTCTTCAAAAATCGAAAAATATAAAGCCTCGTTTAATGTTAACGAGGCTTTTTTGTTTTTGAAGAATGTATTTTATTCAACAGGCAAATTCGAATCCGCACCCCATTCCGCCCAGGAACCATCATAGAGCGAAAGGTTTTTGCATCCCGCTTCATAAAATGCCAGAAGCGGGATACAGGCTGTAATACCGGAACCACAAGTGAAAACATTCTGCATAGCAGAATCGTTTTTAACTATGGATGATAAAACCTGATTCGATTTCAAATAACCGGATTCAACGCAGTCGCCAAAAGGAATATTGTGCGAGCCGGGAATATGACCTTTGCGTAAACCTTTTCGGGGTTCGTCAACCTGGCCATTGAAACGGGCTGCGCTGCGTGCATCAAAAATCTTGTAGATTGGATTATGGAGTTGCGATTTGATTTGTTCTTTTGTTACCACACGATCAGCTTGAAAATTTGCTTGAAAATCTCCGCGACTTTTTGGCTGTGCAAAGGTTGTTTCCGTTTTGTAACCTGCATTTTTCCAGGCTAGCAAACCGCCGTTTATTATAAAAACTTTTTCATGTCCCATAATTTTAAACATCCACCAGGCACGTGGTGACGAATAAACGCCGTAAGCATCGAACACAACAATTACACTCTTTTGATTAATACCCAAGGCTTGAACTTTTTGTTCAAATTCTTCGGGTTTGATCAAAGTGTGGGGTAAGCCGCTGGCGGGATCACTGAAAGATTTTTCAATATCAAAAAACAAACTGCCCGGAATGGTTTCTTTAACGATATTTTCCGGCGCTGTGCCTATGGGTGGAATGCTGGCGTCCAGTAATACGCAATCAAATTCTTTTTGCCAGTCGAGTAAAATTTCGATATTGATTAAAGCAGGAGTATGGGTTTTCGTCATTTTGTTAATTCATTTCCATCAATCAGCGGGCGGCTGTTTATCTTCAGCATCGGAAAGCACTATGCAATTGCGCCCTAAATTTTTTGCTCTGTACAGCGCACTGTCAGTGCGTTGAAACAAAATATCAAAATCTTCATGGGCTATCGCAACACCAATGCCAATACTGAC
>CAMLRJ010000474.1 GCA_946482345.1 uncultured Cellvibrio sp. | reverse complement strand
CTTTTTGCGCCAACACCATATCCACAATATGCAATTCATGTTTTGATTGATTCAAAGTAATTTTACCAATCGGCTCGGCATTAAATTCAACAATCAAATTAACCGCATTCGGAAAACCCTGGGCATAGGAAGATTGCTGCAAAACAAATTGCTGCTTCAGCAATAAATCGACTTGTAGTTTTGGTATGGGCATTAAATACAAGTATTCGCGTGTAGAACAAAACAATGCCTCACTAAATGCCTGATCTGCTGTTGTTGCAACACGCAAAGTGAATTCATCTGGCAAGAAAATGTTATCCCATAGATCACCCGACATGCGAAGCTTCCTTAAAGTTAACGAGTGCAGCTGACAACTGATTATAAATAACCAGCAAGTTTTTATTAATAGATTCTATTTCCTGATAATTAAATACGGGCCACTCGCCAATCGGATTAAACACTTTCCCCGGCATTTTTGAATGAAAACTCATGCGCTCTTGTATTTTTATCAATTCAAATGAATTTGTGTTCAAGTTAAAATGAGTTGCAATCTGCGCCATGGTTTCTACATCCAACAATGAGTAATCAACAACCCTGACTTCTGGTGATGAAGAATATTTTCGCATTTCAGATAACAATCCCCGTAACACCTGAATACGAAATTCCAGCAATGATGTTATTTCGCCTGAAACAGAAAATACCGGATGAAAAGATGCCATGTTTAAATCACCGGACATATGCCGTCCAGTTGCACGCTGATGTGATGCCAGAATTTCCACAGGATCACGCAGTAAAAATACGGCCGGCACATTGGGATAAACAGAATGAATCAGATGCCAACGAAAAATATCCCAGGCATTCCACTTGATAATCACTTTTTGTCTGTCAGGAAAAATGCTGGCCTGTAAATGAATGAATTGCTGCAAATAATACTGCTGCTGTTTTGGCGTTAAACTGTTGTCCAATAAAATGTCGGTTAACACCGGTGATTCAGAGAATACACAGGTTGAATCCAGTTCGGACAAACAACCGGAAACCAGCGTCGAACCGCAACGGGAAAGATGATAAATAAAACCGGCTGGCTCTACTGCAACCGATGGAGCTTGGTCAGCTAATGACATCAATGACGTTCGCGGCTGAATAATTTGATTCAATACTATTCTTTGCCGGTAACGGGAAATCGTTTCATCCTGAAAAGGTTCGGTTGCATGCCCATCAGCAAGACACCAATAAACACTGCGCGATTTTGCATGATAGGCATAAGGCAACCAATGCCCGGCTAATGTTACCGATCCATCATCCATAATGTTTTGATTGAGCCGGCTCAATTCAGCAAGCAGTTGCTGATCATCAATTGCGGGAATGTTCCACAAGGATTTAATAATCAGTAATAAATTCGTTACCGATTTCGCTTGCTTACACTGAGCCAACTGCACAGGTGAGCTGATTAATTCACAATAAGCAGAAAAAAATTCACTCACTTCACACCCGCTTTAATTTTTTCGCTTAACCAATCGTTCACTACACAATCAATCACCAGGTTAATTCTATCTTCATCACTGTGATTATAAACTTCGTGTATTTGGTCAGCATTGAAATACCATAATTCACCTGCACGCATAGGTATTTTTTTCTGATCCACAATAAAACTGACAGCATCATTGGTATAAATGGGAAGATGCAGGCGCGCCTCGCCAGATTCCATATTCAATCCATAATCGCGATGCGGTTTTATTTCCGCACCGGCATGCAAACGCATCAATCGTGCGGATTTAATCGGGCACTGCAATTGATTAAAAATAGATTGCAATGCGGGACAGGAATCCAACACAGGTAAATTTTGCCAATCATCTCCCGCTGCAATTGCAAAACTTTGCAATATGCTATGCGCATGAAAATGTTGTTGCTGACAACGCAAAGGTAAAACATCCCAATGCCCGCGATAATCCGTGTTGTTAACGTGATCGACCCAATCAGGTTGCAAGACCAACAAACGCCCAACTTCTGCCTGCAATTGCTCAAGGGAAACCAGACAATCAACACGGGCAAAAGAAATCCCTGTTTGTTCTGGCTCGATAAGAGTAGAAAAATTATGCAATCTCATCTCCTGTTTAGCTTATTCAGTTCCGATATCGGCATGAGTATAGCAATGTCTTAAAAAAGCAAATTGGGTTACACTCGTTTTGTAATCAAAAAAACTGTGTACAAATAATGCAAAAACCAACAATTTTCATCCCCCGTGTATTGTGGTTAACTGGCCTGAGCGGTGCCGGAAAATCAACAACAGCCCATATTCTCAAAACAGAATTTGATCAATTGGGAGTGATGAACTATTTATTGGATGGCGATATTTTGCGCCAGGGCTTATGCAATGACCTTGGTTTTTCAGAAACAGATCGTTATGAAAACTGTCGGCGTATGGCAGAAGTAGCCAAGCTATTTGTCAATGAAGGTTATATGGTTATTTGCGCAATCATTTCACCTTATAAAAATATGCGTCAAATGGTTCGCGAGCGATTTTCTGACAATCAGTTTATTGAAGTATTTATTGATGCACCTTTATCTGTTTGTGAAGCACGCGACCCTAAAGGACTTTATAAAAAAGCACGCGCAGGCAGCATTACATCATTTACCGGTGTAAGTTCAGAATACGAAGCACCGGCGAATCCGGAAATACATTTGCGCACAGATTTGGAAACGCCGGAAATGTGCGCACAAAAAATTATTGAATTTTTACAATCGGTATCATAGAAAATTCCCGTCATTCCTGCGACGGCAGGAATGACGGGAATAATAATAGCGGAGATAAGATTAAATGCGTGTTGTAATATTGCCGGATGCCGATGCTGTTGCCAAAAATGGTGCCGATATTTTCATCCAACAAATCCAGCAAAAACCGAATTCGGTTTTGGGATTGGCAACAGGTTCGACCCCACTTGCTTTGTATCAACAATTAATCGCAGCCTGCCAACAGAAAAAAATATCGTTTAAAAATGTCAGCAGTTTTAATCTGGATGAATATCTGGGAATAGCACCAACACATCCACAAAGCTATCGCTCTTTTATGAATCAACATTTTTTTGATCATATCGATATAAATAAAACATCCACCCATATTCCACAAGGCGATGCAGATGATCCTTTTTTGGCCTGTGAAGATTATGAAAATAAAATCAAGGAGAAAGGTGGTATTGATATTCAATTGTTAGGGATAGGACGAAATGGCCACATAGGTTTTAATGAACCCTCTTCATCACTTATGTCACGCACAAGAATTAAAACCTTAACCAGAGCGACCATTGAAGATAACGCGCGCTTTTTTGCACCAGATGAATATCAACCGCACCTGGCAATCACCATGGGTATTGGCACTATTCTGGATGCGAAAAAAATTATTTTATTGGCCACTGGAAAATCCAAAGCATCGGCAATTAAAGCTTGTGTCGAAGGCCCATTAAGTGCAGCCTGCCCCGCTTCTGCACTGCAACTTCATCCGCAAGCCGTTTTAATTCTGGATGAAGATGCCGCTTCGGAATTGAGTGATGTGGAGTTTTATCGGCATATTGAAAGGGAGAATTTGAAATTGAGGGAAAGGTAAAGACAAAACACCCTCTCCCCTAGCCCCTCTCCCATCAAGGGAGAGGGGAATTGGATCTGTTCAATAATTGATTAAAAACAATCTGCCTTAAACCTATCAAGATTTTTTGTTAAGAACTCAAATCTGCTCCCTCTCCCTTGAT
>CAMLRJ010000473.1 GCA_946482345.1 uncultured Cellvibrio sp. | reverse complement strand
CTGTGTGCCTGTATTGATTGAAGTACCGAATCCAAATTTTCGATCAATCACCACTAAATTTCACTCTTTATCTCGCAACCCTCCAAGCATTTAATGGCTCATGTGAGTTAACAAATTTTCTACTTCAAACAGGTGACCCATGAAAACTTTATTACAAATTAATTCCAGTGTGTTCGGTGACAACGGCCAATCCAGTCAATTGAATCAACAATTGGTTCAGGAATGGTTGGCAAAAAATACTGATGGTAAAGTCGTGAAACGTGATTTGACTCAGAATGTCATTCCGCATCTGGATTCCACTCGTGTCTCCGCTTTTTTCACGCCCGCCGATAAACGTTCGGCAGAACAACAAGCGATTGTGGAATATTCAGATAGTTTGATTAATGAAATTCAACAAGCAGATGCAATAGTGATCGGTGCCCCCATGTACAACTTCAGCATTCCATCACAATTGAAATCTTATTTCGATCACTTGGCTCGCGCCGGTGTAACCTTCAAATATACTGAAACCGGCCCAGTCGGATTGCTGGACAACAAACCTGTGTACATAGTAACCACTCGTGGCGGAATACATAAAGATTTACCATCCGATTCCCAAACTGGATTTCTGAAATCTTTCCTGAATTTTATTGGCTTGAAAGATTTACATTTTATCTACGCAGAAGGTTTGAGCATGTCACAGAAGAAAGATGAAAGTTTGCTGGATGCGAAAAAGGTGATTCAGGAAGAAATTGCGGCTTGATGTGAAACTGTACACTTAAGTCTTGACGCTTCCCTCTCTATGAGAGGGAAGATCATTTTCAATCATGAATCCAAAAAGCAAACTCTGCAAATTCATTTCCAGTCCACCAAATTTTGGCAGCACTGTATCTGACGTTATTTCTCCCCGCACTCGATTGTAGAGGAATTGTTACCTGATTATTTTTTCTTTTCGCAGAAAACTCTTTCGTTTCAGGCACAACCGCACAAATATGCCCGGAACGATTTAAATCTTTTCGTTTGGCGCAGATGATACACACTTTTCCATTATTGGCAGCATCCTGCAATTGATCCAATGAAAAAGTACGACTCCATCCAAAAGTAGATCCAAATTCCTTAAACCAATCGTGCAAACTATTTGCATTCAATTCATGAACCGTATTGCCATAAGACACAGCAACCGCTTGTCCTTTGGATAATTGTACAAGCGCATTTTGCATCCACCAGACTCTCGGTATGTAAACCTTATTGAGATAAGCATAATCATACGCATAGATATTACAGAAGGTGGCCGTTGAAGTCGGATCATAACGCACGCTTTTTTCTACATCCAACCAAGCGACAATATTGCCGATTTCCATTTTTCTTTGTGCGGGTTGGCTGGATAATCTATAAGGCTGTTGTTTTTCATTTAATGCAAAAGCTCGCCTGCCTTCACTTGCACGAATGACAGGATCTCTTGACTGTAAATGCACTTCGGAAATAGTCGTGATTGGATTGACAGGTGTAAAATTTTCCTTGGCTTGCAAATATTGACTGCTCACATATCCCTGAATTTCATTTGCATCAAGCACAACAGACACCAACCACCACACGGGATCATCCTGAAACTCTGAAATTTTCTTGACTGAAGTTCCGTGAGATAAAACAGCAATTTTTGTTTTCTCCGAGACTTCCGGTTTGGAACGCAAGTTCAATAAATTGGCAATCACAATATAATCGCTCATATAAAAATCCTTCTGCTAATTGGAAAAAGGAAATGCTATTGCGAGTGAGATCCAGGTTTCTCCATTATCAGTGTAATTAGCACTATCGCTAACTCTGTCTTTACCAATCACAATACCTGCCTGTACTGATTTATTTATTTCACCCAAAACACCGCCACCATAACTAAATGCTGACAATGATTGACTAACCTCTTCACCGTCCACATTTTGTATAACATCCACTTGGGATATACCGGCAAATCCTATTATTTTCATACCAAACGCACTGCCATATCGATCAAATCTATATCCCATGTAAGGCGCTAATGTTGCCGCTCCGGTGAATGACTTGGAACCTTTCGGATGATATTTGTAGGGAACAGCCAAACCACCATAGGTCCATCCATTACGGCTCGGTGCCAAAAGCACAACAGTTTTTGCATCGATTTGTATAGCCTTATCTTTTAAATTCTGATCATCTGATCCTGCCGATTTTAAACCACGGTCAGTTGCAAGATTTTGTTGCCATTGCAATGGATTGATATAGCGGAGTCGCGAGCCTTCAGTGACCTTCACTATCATTCGATCTTTATTAACATCAAGAATTCGTAGAATAGAAGTTGTTGGGACAGTTACGCTTTCACCCGGATTCAACGATTCATCAAGAATATTTCCGTTTATCTCAACCGGAAACCGGATTTTATTGCCTACCTTGTAATCGCCATTATCTTGAATAGCAAAAGAAGACGAACTTGAACTGGTTGATATTTTTGAACTGGATGAAATATTGACAGAAGAAACAGAAGAAGCACTACTACTGGAAGACTGAGCATAAACATGACCAACAAAAATCAAACACAACAAAAATAGTTTGGCGTTCATGAAACATTTCCTTTTGATATTTATGGAACACCGAGCTTACTAGCTGTTCAAACTATTTTCAGTATCATTATGGTACTATCAATAGTCATTAAATTAATAAACAGAAAATGAATTTATAACGAATTTCCATAACAAGGCATTTGATTCAACATCTATGCATTTAGTCTTTATTAACAGGAACAAACATGAAGATAATTGCGACAATTATTCTTATTAGTATTCTCTCCAGCTTTTGCACACTATTGGCAGAACCTTATCGTAGCTTGCCAACTCTCTGCGATGGTTTTCCACAATTACCTTTGGTGACGCCGGAAAATATCTGTGTAGGTTTGGTTGCACAAAAAGATAAAAACACACCTTTTAAAAAACCACGGTCTTTGATTGAAGTAAACACCAATCAACTGTTACTGATTGATGCAGGCAGTTGGACACCCAATCAAGGATCACTTTTGTTAGTTGATTATTCCAACAACAAACCAACAGTAAAAATTTTATTAAACAAACTAAACCTTCCGCACAAGATTCTTATTGGCCCTGATAATAAAATCTATTTTGGTGAAGCTGACAAAATTAGCCGTTTTGTCTGGGAAAATAATGCCATTCAACAACTCGAGGTGATAGTTAAGGATTTACCTTTTACGCCTACATATTTGCATCCACTAAAAAACTTCACCTTTGACTTGAACGGAGATCTATTAGTCAATATAGGCAGCAGCAGTGACAGATGTGAAAATAAATCAGCCTCTTGTACCAATGGCGAAGAAGCCAGTATTCGTCGATATGCTTATCATCAAGACACTCATCAATATTCAAAAGAATTTTCTATTATTGCATCCGGCTTGCGCAATTCCATGGCGCTGGCGGTGCATTCAAGTGGAACTATTATCCAGGCAGAAAACAGTATTGATTTACCTGACGCCGATGAACCTTATGAAGAATTAAATATTATTGAAAATAGAAAATTTTACGGATGGCCGGAGTGTTATAACGCAAATATCAATCTGGATAATAAAGACTGTTCTTATGCAAACTATCAATCGCCATGGACTTTATTGCCACCACATGTGGCACCTCTGGATATGCTGTACTATCAAAGCAACAAAATTCCTGCATTAAAAAATAAACTCATCATGAGTTGGCATGGATTCCGAATTGCCGGAAATCGTTTGGT
>CAMLRJ010000472.1 GCA_946482345.1 uncultured Cellvibrio sp. | reverse complement strand
GTTGCGATGGGGATTTCAAAAATAAATCCGAAAGCCAGAAACATGTGTAATACAAAATCCAGATATTTGCTGATATCAGTTTGCGTTGTAACCCCTTCCAGTTGTATTCCTGCCATGAATCGAAAAATTAATGGGAAAACAACAAAATAGGCGAAAGCCATACCTGTAAAAAACAACAATACACTGGATGATAAAAGCGGGAAGGCAAAACGTTTTTCTTTTTGATACAAACCAGGCGCAATGAACGCCCATGTTTGATATAAAAAATAGGGAATAGTAATCAGTATGGACACAAAGAACGTCAGGCGCATGGGTGTAAAAAAAGGTGATGCCACATCAGTGGCAATCATGCCGGCACCTTCCGGTAAAACATTGAGCAAAGGTTTGGCAACAATTGCGTAGATATCAGTCTGGAACATAAACAAAATGCCAAAACTGATAACCAAACAATAAATAACACGCAATAAACGATCGCGAAGTTCGATTAAATGTTCGATCAGTGGTTGGTGATGGGGTTGGTTATCAGTCATGCTTTGGTCGTAGTGTCTGGATTGGTTGGCGTTGTAGTACCAGAGGATGTTTCATGGGTGTGTGCATGATCCGGTAATTCTTCCGGCGGGCTGTAAGCTGCCGCTTTCTGTTCTTCAGTCAAGCTGTGCAGCGGGTTCTGAATATCCTGGCTGATATTGTTAATCGTTTGATTCATTTCAGCATGGGTTCTTTCGATGCTGCGAATAATTTCTTCGTTATAAAGTTGACGCCGAATATCATCGGCACCTATTTGTTTTTCAATTTCAGCACGGGTTTCACGCAAGCTGCGTTTTAACCTGCCGATCCACAGGGCTACTGTGCGCACAGTTTCCGGTAGTCTTTCCGGGCCAATGACCACCAGAAAAACCACCAGGCAAACAAGCATTTCACCAAAACTAATATCAAACACAGTCTGGCCTTATTTTATTTGTGTTCGTTTTTTTCAGTTTGATTGACTGAATTCTGTTGTTGATTGGATTGCTCCAGATTTTTGGGTGGCTGATTTTCGTTTTCATCAGTTTTGTTTTCTTTATCCTTGTCACCCGTCATGGAATTTTTAAAGCCTTTGATCGCTTGACCAAGATCACTACCCAGAGACCGTAAACGCTTGCCACCGAATAACAATAAAATAATCAATGCAATAATCAGTAGTTGTGTCGGGCTACCGAAGTTACCTGCTGCTAACATAATGCTAAACCTCGTTTTTCAATTAACTTATTAATAGTGTTGATGTTTAATGGTGTGATGTATTACGCGATGCTTTTTCGTCAAGTCCGGATAGATCAAAACGACGCGCCAGTTCTTTCAAAACAGCGTCGGCATTTTCACCTAAATGTGACAGCATCACCAAGCTGTGAAACCACAAATCAGCAGTTTCATAAATCAAATCGTCCGTGTTACCGGAAATAGCAGCGTCTTTTGCGGCTAAAATCGTTTCGGTGCACTCCTCGCCCACTTTTTCCAATATTTTATTCAGGCCCTTTTTGTGCAAACTGGCAACGTAGGAACTGTCAGCATCCGCATGTTTCTTTCGCGATTCCAGAACTTCTGTAAGCTGCTTTAATACATCATTAGTCATGTTTGTGGTTCGCAGAATGATAAATGGTTTGTGGATCCTTCAGTACCGGGTCCACTTCCTGCCATTGATTATTAGTCAGTACTCGATAAAAGCAGGATTCTCGCCCCGTGTGACAAGCAATACCACCAGATTGTTCTACTTGTAATATGAGCACATCCTCATCGCAATCAAGACGAATTTCCAGTACTTTTTGCGTGTGTCCGGAAGATTCACCTTTATGCCACAATTTTCCCCGTGAGCGCGACCAATAAACGGCTTCTTTTTTTTCGGCGGTCAGCGCCAATGATTCCCGGTTCATCCAGGCCATCATCAAGATTCGCCCGGATTTGGCATCCTGGGCAATTGTCGGAATCAAGCCATCGCTGTCCCAGTGTAACTCGTCTAGCCAGTTTTTCATCTTTGATCAAATCTCAAAAGTCATCATCCAACTGTTGAATTAATTTATCCCCAGTCAAAACAGCCATGGTATTTTCGCACAAATGTTTCGGGTTGATAGTCCCTAAAACAACCGACGAAACTGCCTGTGGTGTCAGGGCAAACTTCAGGGCGGTCCGGATCTTCTGTTCTGTGTCGTCATTCTGACAGACCTGGCCACTGGCAAGTGCCTTTTTAATCAACACACCAGCCCCGCTTTTATCACAGGCCTCAATAACACTGGCTTCTTCCGGTTGTTGCGGGTTGTAGGTGACCATCAATACGTCGGTCATATTCGCTGCCATTAATCCACCGGAGATGGTTTTACTGGAGATGCCATGGGCACGAATCCAGCCTTCCTGTTTGAGTTGGATCAGAGTATCCAATGCATCGGTTTGCGTCAGGATTTTTTCATCTTCTCCATCGGAGTGGATCAATACCAGATCCAGATAATCCGTTTTCAAGCGGCGCAAACTGCGCTCAACACTCAGGCGAATTTGTCTGGCTGAAAAGTCAAAACGGGATTCAGCTAGATCGGTTGCTTTGTTCACAGTGAACTCTTCGCCCGCTTTGGTCGAGATTATCCAGTCTTTGCGTGACGTTTTCAGTAATTCGCCCAGACGCTCTTCGCTGTACCCATAAGCTGGTGCAGTATCCAGAAAATTAATGCCACATTCGCGGGCGACATCCAGTAATTGTGTTAATTGATTATCGTCAGGCAAGTTGAATTTTTCGGTATACCGCAAATTATGGGTGCGACCAAACTTGACTGTACCCAATCCCAAACAACTGACCTGCATTCCGGTTTTGCCCAATGGACGTTTAGCTAGCATTATCGGACCTCATTCAATCGTCATCCTCTTCTTTAAAACGTTTTGCCAGAGTCACTTCAACGGCTTCCGAGGGTGGAAACGCTATCTCCCAAGGCGTTTTGGCAATGCTGGCGGGTATCAGGAATTCCAGGTCGGCCTTGCGGTTGGTAAACAAGGGTTGTCGTTTTTTGTCGTCCAATAAGGACATCATTTGATTCGCCATATTCGGGGCCAGAGTTAATTTTGTTGGCCAGCCAATCATAATATTGGCGCAGGCAAGTGATTCGGCAAATGCATTGTCTGGCCGCACCAAGCCCGGTTGTTTGGGCTCGGCACGATTAACGGGCAAACTGGCCCAGCTACTTTTCTCGTGATTCATCCAGGGGATCAGCTCGTTCAATTCGGATTTTGCCAGCCCAATTGCTTCTTCAGCAGACAGTCCTGCAGCCTTTTCAGCAAGGCTGCCGCCCAGATATAAAACGCTTTCGCCTGCGGGTAAACGATGGCTTGAAATTGTCAGTCTCGGGGTGGTGTCCATACCGACACAATGGCCAAAAAAATGATAGGGATGCCGGTGTTTAACCATCACTTGTTGTAAGGGACGCAATTGTTGTTCGGGTTGGGATATGCCCAGTTGTTGTAAAATGGTTTGATTGGATTCACCCGCAGTCAGTACAAATTCCTGTGCATGAATTTCCAGCGAGTCTGTACGCAAACAATAGGTATGATCTGTGATTTTTTGTAATTGATAATCGCCAATTAAAAAACAACGACCATCGAGATTGTGTGCGAGGTTTGCGATCAGGCTGGGAACATCCAACACCAGATCATCCAGTTTATAGAGGGATCCTGTGAAATTGGCGTGCCGTAAAAATGCCGGACGATGCTCTGCATCAACCGCAG
>CAMLRJ010000471.1 GCA_946482345.1 uncultured Cellvibrio sp. | reverse complement strand
AATAAAAAATATTGCCAATGTTGATAGGGCAATAATCGCGAGTAAAATTTGATTGGCGTATTTTGATTTCATTTTGTTTCTCGTTTGTTTTTTTTGATTCGGGGATCCTTACCCCACCCTAGCCCTCCCCTTGGCAGGGGAGGGAACAAATCGCACTCCGTATCAAGCAAGGAGTAAAGTCCCTCCCCCTGCCAAGGCGGGAGGTTAGGAGGGGGTAAGGATTTTCTGATAAAACCCCACCATCCTCTCCGCAACTCTATCCCAACTCAATTGTTGCAAACTATGTTCACGGCCTTTTTGCGATAACATTTTTCGCCGATTTTCATCGCGCAATAATTCCGCAATTTTTTTCGCTAGCTGATCTACATCACCGGCTTTTACCAACACAGCTGCATCACCAACAACTTCGGGCAATGCACCCCCATCTGATGAAATCAACGGCACACCACAAGCCAATGCTTCTGCTGCGGGCAAACCGAAACCTTCGTAAAGCGAGGGCACTATAGCAATTGTTGCTTTTGCGTATTCTGCAATTAATTCTTCGGTGCTGATGCCCGATTTAAATATCACTTTCTCTTGCAGGCCCAATTGATTTAATTCTTTTTGCGTTTCGCCTTTTTCTTTTAATTTACCGATCACAATTAATTGCAAATCTGGAAATTCTGTTAATAGCGAAGCAAAGGCCTGCAGCAAAATCGATAAGCCTTTTAACGGCTGATCAGACGATGCGGTAGTGATCAAAAAATTCTGTTCACGTTTGATCTGTGGTTGAGGAGAAAACTCCTGAACATCTACACCACAGGGAATCACGTTGATGAGATCAGGTTGAATGGCAAAAGCGTCAGCAATATCCTGTTTTGATTGTTGCGAAACAGTCACTATATGTTGCAATTGTCGCGCAACCTTTATTTGCTCATCAACAAAGCTGTACCAGCGTTTTACCAACCATCTGTGTTTATCATCGGCGGCGGCTTGCAAAGCCAACTCGCGATCACGTGTAATCGGGTGATGAATAGTCACTACCAAATTTTGATAATTTCTTTGCAAATCAATCAATGTTGTACAAAGACTCTGATTGTCATGAATGATGTCGTACTGCGGTGGATTTTTTTTAAAGTAAGTTTTTAATCGTCGGCCAAAACAATAAGGCTCACCAAAAGCACCGGTTAATTTTGACCACCACTCGTAAAAATCTGCCCGAGAAAATAAATGGCGAAAACGCAGAGCGCGTGTGGGATGTGGATGTGCATAAAGATCGAGACTGGGGATTTTTATCAACTGAACATTAGCGTCCAATTCGGGATAAGGCGGGCCGGAAATAACATCGACTTGATGACCCAATGCAGTTAAAGACCGACTCAGGTATTTAAGATAAATGCCCTGCCCACCTACGTGAGGATGACTTCTATAACCCAGCAGGGCAATGCGTAAGGGACGGGATGACAAGCCAACCTCCGGCAACAAAAACCGGAGGCATTATAGGGGACTTGCATGCGACTAAAACAGCGAATTCATTAATGCTCGCGGCCAGCATCCACTTTTTTATCTATCAGGGTTAGCACGACCGCAGCCGCGAACATGACAACCAAAATCCCCACCAAAGATGCTGTTGCTACTATGCCCGACACCAACATAATCTACCTCCAAAAGTGTGTTTACTCAGGAATAGATTGCGCTTCTAAGAGCCAGGAAGATTTGATTTGTATCAAACAGATTTTTGCAAAACTTGATGTAAAACAAATATGAGTTTATTAAGCCGTTGATGTAGGTAAGGGAATGAACTCTGTTTCACCTGGCACCCGAGTAAAGCCACTCCAACGTTCACCAGCCTCACTCAACTTTTCACGCGACGAAGCGACGAAATTCCACAAAATAAATCGTTCACCGGCCAAGGATTCACCGCCAAACAACATAATGCGAGCATCCTGATCAACGACAATAGTTGCACCCGCATCCAACACCGCCACATAAAATTCCGGCAGCATTTCATCGTTAACTTTTACATTTCCCTGAACAACATAAATTGCCAATTCCTGATTGGGAAAATCAGGTGAGTAACTAGCACCGGCGAATAATTGCAGATCAAGATAAGTCGTCACGCTGGCCGTTTTCACTGGCGACTTAACACCCAATGCCTCACCGATTAATACTCGCGCATGAATTTTTTCAATTGCTACAGAAGGAATTTCTGCAGCAGGATAATGAGCAAATGAAGGTTCACAGTCTTCCATTTCTATTGGCAAAGCCAACCAGATTTGTATTCCTTCAACCGTGATATTTTGCGTGCGCACATCTTCAGGCATGCGTTCAGAGTGGACTATGCCATTACCCGCTGTCATTAAATTGATTGCGCCCGGTTCTATGCGTTGTACCACGCCCAAACTATCGCGATGCATCATCGCACCGGAAAATAAATAAGTCACCGTTGCCAAGCCAATATGTGGATGCTGCCGCACATCACCGGAGGTGGTATTCGCTGCAAAATGCGCAGGCCCCATATGATCGAAAAAAATAAATGGTCCAACACGTTGCTGCAATCGCGATGGCAACAAACGTTTGACAGTGAAGCCGATATCTTGAATGCGAGGCGGGATTATGAGTGTCATGCTTAGCCTCTCTGAATTAATTTAAAAATTTACAAGCCATCGGCTGTAAAAGTTTTCATAACATAATCCACACGTTGTTCAGCGGTGCGGTGCATGCGTTCTTTTAAAGATTCAACGTGACGCAAACGCGGTAATAATCCGCGACCATTGGCGACTTGAATCGCCAATCCAGGACGTGCATTTAATTCAAGGAGCTGTGCACCACGCACTTTATCCAAAACCAAATCAGTACCTATGTAACCCAGACCTGTCATTTCATAACAGCGTGAAGCCAGTAACAACCAATTACGCCAATCGGCAATTTGAATTTCGTTTAATGCACGCTTGGTATCAGGATGATGAGTCACAGGCTTTGAGTGTTGCACGGCTTTTAATGCGCGACCTGTCGCTATATCCAAACCAACACCCACAGCACCTTGATGCAAGTTGGCTTTGCCATCGGATTTGTGCGTAGCCAAACGCAACATCGCCATTACCGGGTAACCTTTGAAAATAATAATGCGGATATCCGGTACACCTTCGTAAGAATAATCCTTGAAATAATCATCAAATTGAATCAAATCTTCAACGATTACTGCATCGGGCTTACCGCCCAGAGAATATAAACCCGCAAGGGCGTTGGACATGTGGCGACGAATATCTTCGATACTGATTTCTGCACCGGATGATTTAATAAATTTTTCGCCTTTGCGCCCGACAATAACCAAAATCCCTTTACCACCGGAGCCTTTTGCAGGTTTCACCGCAAAAGCTTCCAATGCCATTAATTTATCTTCTATATGCGCAATTTCGTGTTGCGAATTCACCACAAAAAATAATTTTGGTGTGGCCACTTCGTATTCTTCGGCCAGCAATTTGGTTTTTAATTTATTGTCTACCAATGGAAATAAACTGCGTGGATTGTAAGCCGCAATAAAATCATGATTGCGGCAATTCATACCCAAAATGCCCATACGTTTTAGTTGCCAGGGACTGACCCAGGAATTCCACCAATTTTTGATTCCGGCAGGACTCAACGAAGATTCTTTTTTTGCATTCACGGAAGGCTGACTCATGCATCAGTTCCTTTTTTATCAATTTCAGCGTTATCCACCATAGCGCGGAATCGACGCAACTCTGACAATTTGTAACCCGTGTACTGGCCCATCAACA
>CAMLRJ010000470.1 GCA_946482345.1 uncultured Cellvibrio sp. | reverse complement strand
ACCCGATTGAGTCAGGAACTCTTTATTTATTGGATAAACATGATAAACATCAACTAACAGCCTTCGAAGAAATGCAAATGGCGTGTGTATTCAATCCTCCATTAAAAGGTGATGAGGTGCATGATGCCAGTGGGTCTTATCCGGCACTGAGTGAATTGGTTTGATCAAGTCAATTTTATATGTGTGGCTGATTTTGTTTTCTGTTCCGGTAATGGCGGACGACAATAAACAAAGTCAGCCTGAATCGACACAAGTTGATTCAGTCAATCAACTTGAAAAACCGCTCTACAGCCCATTTATAGAGCGCTATATGCTGGATGAGCTCAAGGCGCTCAGAATGGAGATAGCGAATCAACGAGTGGAATTTCTCCAGCAAATTACTGACAGGCAAATTGATGCGGTCGATAAAAGTGTCAGTTTTGCCACCAGTACTATTTCCTATTTCTTTTATGTGATTGCCGCCGTGAGTTCGGTATTGGTAATTCTGGGATGGAAGTCCATCAGGGATATCAAAGAAAAAATGAACAACCTGGCTAACGAGGAACTGGCCAAATTAATTGTTGTTTATGAAAATCGTTTAAAGGAATTTGAAGCCGAACTCAATAAAAAATCGGATTACATAGATGAAAACCGAATGGCTATAGAAAAAACCCAGGAGATACACGCGTTATGGTTAAGAGCTGCACAAGAAGCAACACCGGCCAATAAAATTACAATTTATGATCAAATACTAGCGATCAATCCCAAAGATTGTGAAGCGCTGACTTATAAAGCGGACGCAGCACTGGAATCCAGTGAGCCGCAATGGGCTATTAATCTTTGTCAGCGCGCTTTGCAGTTGGATCCTTCCAATGCCCATGCTTTTTACCAATTAGCTTGTGCGCACACAGCCTTAAAACATTATGACGAAGCTTTATCGTTTTTAAAGAAAGCTCTGATTAAAGGTGACGCAACTCTCGAAGACTTTGCTAAAGATCCTGCGCTTGAACCTCTGCATGAATTATCCGATTTTCAATCGCTATTGATTGAAATAAAAAAATAATAAATTCATAGGTATCGCTATGTTGTTAAGTTTTAGTTTGTGTCTGATTTTGTTTCTGGCAATTGGCTTGTTGTCGGTGAGAAAAAAGCGCGATACCAAGCAGGATTATTATGTTGCAAGCAATTCAGTAGCGCCTTGGCTGGTTGGTTTGTCAGCGGTAGCTACCAATAATAGTGGTTACATGTTTATAGGTGTGATCGGTTACACCTATTATCAAGGTTTATATGCAATATTGTTAATGTTGGCATGGTTGCTGGGTGATTTTCTGGCATCGATATTGGTTCATAAAAAATTTCAGGAAATCAGTTGTCGTCAATCGGAATCCAGTTATTTGTCTGTCATCACCTATTGGAATCAATTCAACAATCAAACTTTTCGTTATCTTGTCGCCATAATTTCCCTGATTTTTTTATTATCTTATGCGGGAGCTCAATTAATTGCCGGTGCAAAAGCAATTCAAATTCTGATGAATTGGCAACTGTGGCAAGGCATAATTCTTGGTAGTGTTATTGTTTTAAGCTATTGTTTGGCGGGTGGTATACGCGCTTCTATCTGGACTGATGCTGCACAATCTTTTGTGATGTTTGTTGCCATGTTGGTTATGCTTTATGTGGTGTTACAAACTTTGGGTGGCCTTGCAGAAGTTTATGGAAATTTAATCGTAATTGATAATTATCTGGTTTTATCAGATTTTCAATGGACTTATCTGTTGTGGTTTTTTATAGCCTGGATGGTTGCCGGTTTTTCGGTTGTTGCCCAGCCGCATATTATGGTTCGCTTCATGTCGCTCAACAAACCACAACACTTTTTTCAAATGCGTTGTTGGTATTATCTCTGGTTTGTTATTTTTTATATGATGGCAACAGCTGTAGGCCTATTAGCTCGTCTTTATTTTTCATCCGACACCGGATTTGATTCGGAGACTGCATTACCTAAAATGGCGCAAGAACTATTGCCTCCAGTGTTAACCGGTTTAATTCTGGCCGGTATTTTTGCTGCCACTATATCAACAGCAGATTCATTGATTCTCAGTTGCTCTTCTTTTTTGTCACAGGAACTGTTGCCAAAATTGTTTACAGCTAAAAAAAGTTATCGGTATGCCACAGCAATTTGTGTTCTGGTTGCCGTGATGTGGAGTCTGACCAGTAAAGAATCGGTATTTGCTTTGGTTGTGTTGTCCTGGGGAATGTTGGCAGCAACTTTTGTCCCCTTGATATTCAGTGCATTGATGCGTTTTAGAATGAGCGGGATGTTGGCTACCGGTTTGGTGATTTTAAATGTCTGTCTGACCTTTGTATTATGGATAAAGGGAGTGATAGAAAATTCGTTTGAAGCTGCCCCTGCAATCCTGCTTTCCTGCAGCTGTTTGTTGTTACTGAAATTATTTGGTCGAAGTACCCATAAAAAATTTATACCTGTTGATGATTAATTTTTTTGATCGCTGCAGTTACATTTGTTGATTTTGGTCTATGATTGGCCTGCTAGATATCTTCCAACGCAGGAGCTTATCCATGAATCCAATCGATAGAAGAAGTTTTTTACAAGTCGCGAGCTTTGCGGGTTTGGCGTCCATCACCGGTGAAACATTTGCGCAGGCATCAGCTGATAAGATTAAACATCAAGTTATTAAGCCTGAAAAACAAAAGGCGAAAATAAAACACAAGATTAAATTCGCCGTAATTGGTATGGATCACTCTCATATATTCAGTATGACAGCGGCAATGCTGCGTGGCGGCGGTGAATTGGTGTCAATCTTATCGACCAATACCGATGGCTTAAAAGAAAAACAACTTGCCGATTTTCGTGCGAAATTTGGCGATGTAAAAGAAGCGGCATCGGAAGATGAAATTTTGAATGATAAATCCATTCAACTTGTCGTAGCCGCACCTGTTCCAAATCAGCGAGCGCCTTTAGGTATTCGGGTAATGCAAGCCGATAAAGATTTTCTCGGCGATAAACCCGCAATCACCTCGTTACAACAATTAAGTCAGGTGCGAAAAACCATCAAGGAAACCAAACGCAAATTTGCAATCATGTATTCAGAAAGGCTTGAAGTGCCTTCAGCAATTAAAGCAGGTGAACTGGTGCATTCCGGTGCAATTGGTAAAGTTATTCAATCCATTAATATTGCACCACATAGAATAAATTCCAATGTCAGACCTGCCTGGTTTTACGATAAAAAATATTACGGTGGAATTTTAACGGATATAGGTTCACACCAAGCCGATCAATTTTTGTTTTACACCAACACCACCAAAGCAAAAGTCGTTGCATCACAAACCGGAAATTTAGCGACTCCACAACATCCAAAATTCGAAGATTTCGGCGATATGATGCTCACCGGAAATGGCGGCACAGGTTATGTCCGGGTGGATTGGTATACACCTGATGGGTTAGGTGTGTGGGGTGACGGCCGCTTATTTATTTTGGGCACTGAAGGTTATATTGAATTACGAAAATACATCGATCCCCAGGGCCGCCCCGGAAATAATCATCTATTAATTGTTGACCGTAAAGAATCCCGCTATCTGGATTGCAGTCAATTGCCATTACCTTTTGGTGAACAATTTGTTGCGGACATAGTGAATCGAACTGACACAGCACAAAATCAGGAACAGGCATTGCTTGCTGCTGAGTTGGTGTTGAAAGCGCAGAAGAGTGCGACGAAGTTGGTTGTGTAATTTATAAAAATACTGTTGTCATTCCTGCGCAGGCAGGAA
>CAMLRJ010000469.1 GCA_946482345.1 uncultured Cellvibrio sp. | reverse complement strand
AAAACCTAATGAGGAATGCCCTTGTTAGCCAACTGATCAGCCAATTCATTTTCTCTGTGCCCTGCATGTCCCTTCACCCAATGCCATTCCAATTGATGACGGGATTGCTCCTGATCCAATTGCTGCCACAAATCAACATTTTTTACCGGCGATTTGGCTGATGTACGCCAACCATTTTTTTTCCAATTCTCTATCCATTCTGTAATGCCTTTTCGCACGTATTGTGAATCAGTGGTAATGACCACATGGCAAGGCTCTTTGAGTGCCTGTAAACCGGAAATAGCAGCCAGCAACTCCATACGATTATTAGTGGTGTTCAACTCCCCGCCGAAGAGAGTTTTTTCCACCTGGCCGTAACGCAAAACAACCCCCCAACCGCCGGGGCCGGGATTACCCTTACAGGCACCATCAGTAAATATTTCAACCCTTTTCAACAGGTCATGCTCCGAATTACAGTCTGTTCTAATTAGTTTAGGCCTGATTATTTTCTGGTTTCACGCTTCACCAGAGAAAACAGGCTTCTTCCCTTGTGAACTGGCGGGTTAGATTCCGGGATGATTCGCGTGACCACCATAGATTTAACCGGTTTCTCTTTTTGCCAGCGGGGACGAATCAATGTCAACGGAATTTGATCTTTGCGTGCCACCAGCATGTAAAAACCACCTCTGGGAAAGCGCAATTTTTTTCCCCAATATTCCATCCATCTCAAATGTTCAACCAACGAAGGTTGCTGGATAGGCAGGCGAAAATAGCCGCGATATACCGAAACAGGCTCCATTTCCAATAATCGCAACCAATCCAACAAACGAGTCAATCCCAAATATTGGTGCCGCCATAAGGCCTTGCTTGAAAACAGGCGCGCTATACGCCCAAACCATCCCCATATGCTCCAGGGATTAAACACCACAATAATCAGATAGCCACGTGGAATCAGAACCCGGCTGGCCTCGCGTAAAACCTGATGTGGCTGTTGGCTGAATTCCAGGACATGATGCAAAAAAACCAGATCAATCGAATCATTGGGCAAAGGCAATTGATTGAAATCCGCAAGTGCAGCGGGAGACTGTTTTTCAAACGCTTGCGGGTGCAAGGAAAACCTGTGTGAGATACGTGAGGCTTCTGTCATAAATTGACAATCATTCACGCCCATATGTAACAAAAAATAACCAAATTGATTTTGCAAAGCATCGGTCAATGCTTCCTTCTCCTCAACCAGCAATGCTTGTCCTAATGGAGTCTCAAACCATTCTGTTAATTCTTGCGCAACTTTTTCAAAATCCGGCACACCCCATCGACTATGGCAGAAACCACTAATCGATTCGACAAGGTGATGTGGTGCTTTGAATAGCTGTCGATACATTATGTCTCGCAAGGTTTGGAAGAAACATAACGAGTTTATAGTCGGATGGCGGATTGAACAAGCAGGATTAATAAACACACACAGACTATAAAACAACCTGCAAAATTGAATTCGTTACAGATTCACAAATTCCGCCCAATATTATTGGCATTATTATTTTTTAATATTGTGACTGGATTTAATGGCTCAAATTCAACACCATCAAAAATAGGATCATCTTCCGTATACATGTAATCCGATGGAAATTTATAAGCAAACTTGCACATTAATAAAAAACTCCCTTTGTTACCAAAGGGAGTTTTTAAAACATCAATTAAAACTTCAATTCCAAACCAACACCTAACCAGCTGTTGTCTGTCTCTGTTGTAGTAGCAACGTCAGTCAGAATAACGGTTGAAGTGTCTTCAGTTTCTTCTTGAGTATAATAAGCAAAAATCATAGTGTTTTTAGAAAGCAGATAGTCAACGCCCACGTTGAGCTGCATATCATCGCCATCCAGCATGTTTGTTGCTGTAAGCTCATCATCACCAGCATTACCGTATTGCACTTTAAATGCCAACGCATCTGTTGCATTCAATTTTGCGGATACCAACCAGCCGTCAGCTTCGTATTCACCAACATCCGATTCAGAGGTCTCATACAAAGCGCCCAGTTGAACAGAACCCAAAGTAAGACGTGTTGCTACTCGAGATATATCCAATAAATTTTGTGCTCCTGCTATAAGCGTAGTACTAACAACTTGTTCAGTAGCAACACCAATATAAAATGTCGGTGTTGTGTAGGTAATAGAAACTGATTTACCATCATCAACATCTGGATTCTCTGAAGAAACATACGCGACGTTAATTGCCAATGAATCAGCAAATAATGGCGTGGTGTATTGCACTATGTTGTTAGAGCGAGTTTCACCATCCAACAAAAATGCAATATCCCCTTCCAAATCGTTAAACAGATCCACTTTTTCTTGCAACACTTTTACTGGCGTATCAAATTTACCGCCCATAATGGTACCGCCAGTGCCTTGCAAACCAACGTAAATATTACGTTGACCAAAAGTTTGACCACCATTGTTACCATCATCAACTTCGGTTTGGTATTCAAATTGATAAATTGCTTTCAAACTGGAATTGATTTCTTCGCTACCTTTCAAACCAATACGCGATGCGTTGCTAACGAGTTCAATTGTAGATTCATTGTCATCTGCAGCCAGATTATATTCATCTGCATTTTGCAATGACACGTTTGCCTTACCGTAAACAGTAACTTCTGCGAATGAGGATAAAGGCAATGCAGCAGCGGCAATCACTAAAGGAAGTAGTGCTTTTTTCATAGTATGAGTCCTGATTATGTAGACTGATTAGTTTTTATAACGCGAACGAAATGCCATAGTGACAATTGTTTGTCTTCTTATGTCGTTCAACCGGCGGCCGTATAATAAACGCATACCGATGACAAGACAAATCAAAAAAAGACCAAATCCAGACTGTGCAACTGCTGAAAAAAAGTGTTGACCTGATTTTGTATGAGGATAAATGCTGAATTATCGATCTCTTTTCTTAACAGCATTAATTGATCCCGAATTGTCAACTGAGGATTATCACGACATAGCTGCAACAATCGAGAACTGGTAGCGCTTAATTCCATGAACTGAATCTGATAATGACGATTTCGATAAACCAGTAAATAGGTTGTCGCGTTGGAACTTTTCGGAATAAAATTTGCGGACAATTGATGCACTGGCCAAGGATAAGATAACAGCACGGCCAGTGGAGACAAACTGACTTGATGATTTTCTATACTATCAGGCACAGAAGTTTCTGCAGGTAATTCATCTTTGGAAACATCCAATGCCAACTCAACCCATTCATAATGAGCGAGCGCACGCATAAACGGAAACTCATCGAGTAATTGATGATCCGTCTGAAAAAGATATGTTAAGAATTCCTGACTTATCTCCAGAAAATAAGGGGTCCTGGATTGATGTGATCGAATAAAATCACGCGTTAATCCATGCCATTTTTCGTCAGGAATGATACTACGTAAAACCGGAAACGCACCGGATAAAAAGCCTTCAATGTTGTTATAGATCAAATCTACATAAATCTGCATGCGCTCATCAGGAAGATTTTCCGGTTTCGGATGCACATCGGGATCACGTAAATATTTCGTAAAATTAAATTGTGTGTTCTGAAATGAATAGATTGTCATAGTGATTGATAATGTTTTATCTGTTCGATTTCGGACAATAATTCACTGACAGCAGGAATATTAAAATCGCGTTCCAACAATGTAGGTTTTACGCCAAAATAACGATACGCCCTCTCCAGTAGTTGCCAAACATCCATTATCACATCGGCACCATGGGTATCGACTCGCAAACTTTCTGACTCTACATAATGCCCTGC
>CAMLRJ010000468.1 GCA_946482345.1 uncultured Cellvibrio sp. | reverse complement strand
AATGATTCGCGGGTCGTCACCTCTGTATTCAGCAACATCGTGACATTGCCTGTGCAAAAATAACAGCGCTCGTCCTTTTTGCGGCTTGCAGGCGATCAACACATTATTATCATCCGCTTCGCAAACCCAATCGCTGTGATCGCGAAACCAAATCGCAGCAGTTTGTTTGTCATCCAGCATACGCGTTTCGCCGCCTTGATCATGGCTGGTCAAATAAATAACTAGAGACATTAAACTACGCAAATTATCATCAGGATAAATAAAACCCGCATCATAATGCGGCCAATGTTTTCCACGTTTTTCATAACGCATAAATCGCATCAATGGAGACACAGCAACCGGTCGCCATTCGCGTCGGCTTTTATCCCCCTGCCACCAATCAGTTAAGGTCAATTCATCTGCTTTGATTGGCGCAACAAAAGATAAAAGCTTTTTCCAAATACTAACAGCTAACTCAGGTGACCAAATATTGGCTCGAACAGACCCAAGATTTTCATCGTGATTTTTTGGATTACCTTGATAATTGACCGGTGCTAACCGGGACGATGATTGCATTAATTTAACCAGGGCGTCGCACTCGGACTGAGCCAGCAAATCATCGATCCAGATTGCATGCGGATGAATATGAGGTTTTGGCGAAGATTCTTCATGTAGATCCGGCACAATCAATGGTTCCCAACCCGCCAACAATTTTTGCATGTCGGGTTTTGCATAATTGATTGTTTCTTGCCAATCCACTATTGCCAACCTCCAGGAATTTTTCTGGACATTAAATCAATAAAATGCGCTGGATTTCCTACCCGATACTTATGTGCATTTTTTTGATGTTGTTTTTCAACTGCAGCTGAGTACTGCTGAAATATTTCGCGATCAGCCGGGCGCAAATAATTATTCAGAATAAAATCGTTATGCAGATTAAATTCTTTCATCAACAAATAAAGTTCAATAAACCAATAAGGCGCACCGATCATTTCTTCATCGGTTTTATTATCCCAAACATCACCACGCGGTGCTGATTGCACAATGGATTCAGGTACACTCAATAGCCGGGCCAATTGGTAAACTTCTGACTTATGCAAATCGGCGATAGGCTGTAAATCCACCATTGCATCAGACGCTTTGCCAAAAAACCCCAAATAGGCACCTTCATCGCGATTGGTTGTGCCTATCACTAATGATTTAAAGCCCTGCTGCTGCAAAAGTGCAGCATGAAAATACAAACAGGGCGTACGCGCAATACTGGCTAATTGACCTATAGCCCAAGCGGATGAATCCTGAAATTTATTGACTTGTTCAATGTATGCATTGGTTGCAGCAGTGAGATCCTGAATTCGATATTCACACGCAACCTGCTGAACCAATTCCAAAGCTCGAGTTGTCGCCAATTCTTGCCCCGTGGTTCCCACTGAATAGATCGGCATAATTAAAGCCACGATTTTTTTGATCGGCGAATTTTTCTGTTGACTAGCGACTTCCAATAACTTCAAACAAACCGCCGAATCCACTCCGCCAGAAATGCCGACCACACCAGCATCCAAATTATTATTAGCAAAAAATTGATTGATTAAAGCCACTTTTTGCAGAAGATATTTTTCTGCATCAAACTGGCGGAGAGTCTTTGTTAATTCAATGAGTGGTTTCATAATTGTCCGAACAACATATCGGCACGCAACACATATTTGATTGCATCTTTTGCTGGCAAGCCTGCATGCCATAAATCATGCTTAAACAATAATGCTTTTCCTCGTTCAGGGTAAACAGAATAACGACCATCACGAAAACAAGTCGCCCCAGAGTCAGGTAAGTCACTTAAATAGATCAGCAAGGTGTAGTAAGTTTTTCTGCCTTGATATTCCTTGCCACCATCTTTATGAAATTGAAATTTCTGTTCACCCTGGTAACGGTAAAATCGTAGGTAGGGAGTCAAACCTGCTGCCGATAAACCATCAACTTGCGGAAGACTACGGGTATCAATGCGCTGCCACAGCGAATCGGCAATTTCATCTGATTGCAAATCGACTCTGTCATTGTCACGGATTAAGGAAATCATTTGCCTTTCACCGTGAACATCTACATCAGCAGCAACGTATCCTTCTGATTCACTGATATCTATGAACTTATCTATTTCTGATTCTGTTAAGAAATTATCTGCTATATAAATATGATCTTTGAGTTTTTCAAAATAAATTTTCTCGGCTTGCATTGTGATCTCCTTTGAAGATATGACCACCCCACCCTGCGGGCACCCCTCCGAGGGAGGGGAATTAGACCGCAGCGTTTTTTCTGACTTGATCAAAGGTTAAATCAACTAACAGTTTTCCATTTTTAAACACAGTGTTTAACTGATTGTCATCAGCGGCGATTTGGTTTTTCAAAACAGTTTTGAAAGTTCCATTTTCTTTAATTAAAGCCAATCGACCTTTTTTAGAACGTTTACCCTGATCAGTGATGGGATCTTTGTAGACATCTCGCCATTCACCTTTGATGCAAATTGCAGAGGCTTTCATGGCGAATTTTTGCGTATCGCGATTTACTTTTTGCAAAAGTTCACCACCCATTCCAAAGGCAACATTATCTGCACTTAATCCACGTTTTTTCATTTCCGCCAAAATCGCTTCTATAGATGCAGCACAAACACCATCACCCTGAATTAAACGCACACAGGGAGGCAATAATTTGTAACCCTTGCTGTTGATACTGAAACCAAATTTATCCATTAATTTTTCGAGCGCCAGAGGCACAACTTCAACGGGTTCGCCTGAGTCGGGACGAATCACCAAAGTGCCACCGCTTTTTTCAACTTGCTCTTTTAATTCGCCACCCCAGATATTATCGATTGCATTCCATATATCGTAAGAATCACTGACCACTGCAACCAATTTATTCGGGCCTGCAAATTGTTTCAGCATATTGGCATAAGCTCTGGTTTCACCATCACGCCCCCAGCTGGTAATAGTGCTGTGCTCTGCTGCAGGAATAGAAAAACCGGCCATATCTGCTGCGTAATAACGACGCCCCGCCAGAATCGCAGACATGCTATCGGTGCCCATAAAATTGACCAGATGTGCAAGGCCACCAATCGCAACACTTTCATCAGAACTGGCACCACGCGCACCAAAATCATGTAATTTAAAAGGTAATCCGTTTAGATTATCAGCAGTCTCTTGCAAATAACGCGCAATAATTTTTTGACAATTTTTAGAAACCGTCGCCACAGTTGTGGGATACCAAATTGCGCGCAGCAAAGCGGTTTCTATGTAGCTGGTTACCCATGCACATTGCGGATCGGTGTTAATCACTTGCACTAACACATTTCCTGTTGGCACCTGTGTACCTTCGGCAACTGCTTCAATTTCCAAAGGCAAATAGCCCTGGTGTTGATTCAAAATATAAAGCCAGCCCTCGCGATTAAAAGGCACGCCATGCGCCGTACAAATAGCTTCTGCTTCGTCAATATCCGCAAGATTGATTGGCTTGCTGAGATATTGTTTTAAAAACATTTGTAATCCAAAAAAAACAGTTTCCGGATAAACGCCACCGCGAGATTCAATATAGCTTGAAACAAATTCAGCCCCTTGCGGGTACTGAAGATAGTGAGACATTTTGTAAGAATCGGTATTCAATATCAGATTTTGCATGATGGATTTCCTCCAACTTAAGCCCAAACACCGGTCTATCCAGTGTTATTCATCAGAAGCATTTGCTGCTCCTGATATATAGTGGCCAATAGCCACTTATTTGTCAAATGATTTTTTATTCAATAAAA
>CAMLRJ010000467.1 GCA_946482345.1 uncultured Cellvibrio sp. | reverse complement strand
CTGGAATTTCTATTGCCTCTCCTTTAGGTACAGCATAACCAAAAGATGCTCCCAATAACCTTTCAGGTTCATGTTCATAGGTTAGTTGCGGAAGCACAACTAAACTATTGAAAATGAATATTGTCTTTTCAATAAAGGTTATCAGTGCCCAAACCGAGAAGCCAAATAGAAATGAATATAGGGAATTTTCAAATGAATAGAAAGCTGCCAGCAATCCAATTGCTGTGAGTACTATTTTTAACCATTTAAATACTGGTTTTAGTTTTTCATGAATGACTATTCGGTAGAATTTGGGTGTTTTTTCAATATTAAAATTAATACGAATTCTATTTAGTGATGTAATTACTTTAAGCTTTATCTTTTGCCAAATATTCATTCATGTTCCTTTAGATTACCGAGCCATTTTGACATAACGCCGCCCTCGAAAAGCGGCGCCCCATATCTTAACCACTAATTTCCGTCTTTCGCAGAGCTTTTGGCAAAATAGCATCTATCTCCGCATCATTAAATGTTAGTTCTTCAAGCCTTTTTAGAGATTTCGTAGCTTCTTTATAGGCTTTAGCAATAGTTCTTGGGGAGCCTCTATATATTTCCAATAGCTTCTCCTGAAGCTCGTCTCTGTGCCTTCTGATTTCATCATGTTCTACGTAACCAGATCGTATATCCGTTAAAAGAGATAGATAGGACTCCCTCATATTCCATAAATCTACTGCTGCATCTGCATGCTTCTGCGCTAATCCACCTAAATCATACTGTTTTACGTAGGTATTCAAAACGGTTAGGAAAAATGACAGCACAGCTGAAATAATACCTAACCCCTTAGACTCTCCAAAAACAGCAGCGATAATTCCCGTTGTTGTAAATGCCGATAAAACTATCTGCCAGAATTTTATACTACTGAGTCTTGCATTCAGTAAATCTGAGCACTTTTCATGTGTTTTATGTGTCCATGCCACACGGGCATAACATTCTCTAAGCTGCTCTTCTAACACACTAGGAGGGGAATTTTGTTCCATAGATCTCTCGCCACTTTTGATTAGCTGAATACGCCATTTGATCTGCTTCGTACTTAATCGCTTCATTGGCAATATTGAAGCATCGAAGAGCCTTGTATTCGAATGCACCTCCACGCCACACATATTGTGAACTTCCAGGCGCCAGCCAATAAATTTTATCTGGATCTTGATTTTTTAGATACTCGAAAAAGTCCCTCGTCATCCAATCGTAAAAAACATAAGATTTCTCTTTGTATTCCCATTGCTTCAAAAAATTATACGCAAGCGTATCGATAAGAAGACCTCCCATCGGAACATCCCATGTATCTTTCCATGCGCGCGCCATGCGGCACAGGCGCTTTAAGTTTCTATTCCATAAATTATTCGCACTTGTGATCTCTGCAATTTCCTCGCGCGGCTTAGTTGTTTTCCATGAGCCACCGTTATTGCTATCTGGATAGGTATAGCTTGATCCGTCTTTGTTGATGAAACCTGGAACAATTTCGTAACAAATCCCATCTTGGAAATTTAGCTTTACAACTTGCCCGTCTCCACTCACATGAGTTGTTGAGTAGGTTTTCTTAATTGATTCTTTTACCGCTTGAATAAGTGCTGACTGACCATTTCCATTGTATTTATCATACTTTTCATATTCGGAGTATGGCAACTCTACAATCATATCGATGTCGCTAACATGAATATCCGTTCCTCTACCGTAAGAGCCAACGAATAAACTGTACCTACTATCTGAATCTATGTTACGAAAATCTGAATTAACTCTTTTGGTAATTTGCTTTGCTCTAGAGTGTACATTTGAGACAGTTGTATCACTCATTCTTAAGGCAGTACAGAAACTTGAGAATTTATCGCTGATACTCAACTAGAACTCCTTGAAAGTTAACAATCTATTAAATGGTCAAAACAGTACATTTATAAAAAATTAGTTCTGCTTGCGTGAGAACTGGAATTGCCTGTAAGAAAAATTCCGATGGAATCACCAATAATGTCCGCTTTGAGCACGACTCGGAAGCTACCCGAAAATTGGATTCGCGTCTATTACCTCGCATTACGGCCCGAATCAGTCAACAGATCTTATTTGTGTTTGTTCTGAGACGCTTTCCATAGGAAATATTATCTCCAGAAACGAAGAAAGCCCCGAAGGGGCTTCCGTCAAATTAAAGGTATCCAGACACCACTAGCACAGCTTTGAGCCGCCTTGCGCGGCTACCCCAATTAGGGCTGGGGAGCGCTCAATCTCATCTGGTCAGTCGCTCCGACCGCTTAATTATACTCTCTAATTATATTTGATGAAATTCTTTCGCATATGTGGAGGAATACTTACATCAAGCAATGCCTAACGTGATAAATCGATCTGGGTTTATCTACTTATGTCTTAGCTCGAGCATTAATCCAATTTTGCCTAAAGTGTTCGGCTTTTCCTCTCTCATTTTCAGCTTCAATTCTAAGTCTGGCGTTTTCACGCCTCACATCACCAAGCTCCTTCTTTAGTCGGTCAATTTTATTTCGAAGTAGGGCTTCAACATGCTTCCACTCCTCTGGTGTTCTGGCTGGAACAACCTTTCCTTCAATAGTATGTGCTCGATCTCTATCATCATCCCGCAACTCGGATAGTTCATCCTTAAAATTATTGTAAAGATACTGACGGCTTACACCAGCCAAAGTTGCAACTGCTTTGAACGTTACCACTTCATTCCTAGTGCGCAACTCATTTATTGCTTCCTCTACAGAGCGACGCTTTTCAAGGCTTCTCTGTTCGCGAGCTAATCTCATGCCTTCTGTATTATCACTCATCTATCAAAATATCCAATTGAACTGGTTTAAATTTATTTTCAGACCCGCTGAAAGATTTTTTAGATTCTATCGCATTTACGATATTACTGAGAGATTGGCAGACGTGCTTATTTTTTTCGACCCGTTTTGATACGATTTCAGACATTCTAGTTTTTCCAGATTCTTTGAGTTCTTTCAATTCAATTAATTGCTCATCAACAACTCGCTCTAGTTCCACTTTTTCGACTCTAAAGAATTCCACATCTTTTTCGTCAGCTCTAAAATGTTTACACGTGTAGCAGGCATTAGCATGCTCACACCAGTCTCCTATTTGCGATGGCATCGAGCAAGCACCACCGCAAACCCTTGTAGCGGTTATCGCCGCTTTTCTGACCAGAAGCTCCCCTAGCTTTTCATCCACCTCTCCTTCGATGGTAAAGAATCGGCCACTACCTTTATCAAGAAGTGCACGCTTTTTTAACTCCAGCCTATTGTTTACATATACCGTGGCCATATCTGGACTTGCGTGGCCTAATTCCATCATGATCGTCAGGACATCGTGGCCCTCCGCTGCCATGGATGTACCTTTGGTGTGTCTTAGTGGATGCCATGAGAAGCTTAAGGGAGAACCTTCGTCATCCAAAATTTGATGGTCTATGCATAGTTTTTTTATTTCATTTAATGTGCGGGCAGGGCGAATATAGCTTTCTTTAGTCCCCGTAAATGTCGGAAACAGATATTTAGTTTCTTTCTCGTAAGTTGCAACTATTTTAGTTTGAACATTTTTAATGAGTTGAATCAGAAAAGCGTGATCTTTGTTGGATTTCGATAATGGCTTTGTATTCCAATTTCTTACTTTATTTTGCCAAAATGTAAGGATCATAAAGTCAGGATCGTTCCTATCCTCCTGTAAACAGTCAAAAAGAACTGCGTGACCATCTTCAGCTCGCATACCGGTAGAAACGATCAGTGAAAATATCTCATATACAGGGTAG
>CAMLRJ010000466.1 GCA_946482345.1 uncultured Cellvibrio sp. | reverse complement strand
ATTCGCGGTATTTTTTCAACCAAATTAATTTATATCGAAGAATATAAACGTCCACAACAATTCAGATTGGTTTTGTCGGACATTGATGGTGCGCGTCAGCGAACACTTTTGTCATCACGTTATCCAATATTGTCACCTGTTTGGTCACCTAATGGTCAGAGAGTGGCTTACGTTTCTTTTGAATCAGGAAATAAACCTGCGATATTTGTGATGGATATTGCGACCCAGCGTCGTCAGCAAATGACGAGTTTTAAAGGGTTGAATGGTGCGCCAGCATGGTCGCCTGATGGTCAAAGATTAGCCATGGCTTTATCAAAAGATGGCAATCCGGAAATTTATGTGATGAATGTGTTAACTCGTGAATTGAAACGAGTCACAAATCATTTTGCAATTGATCACGAGCCCTCTTGGTCAATCGATGGCAATTCATTATTTTTTACTTCTGATCGCGGTGGAAAGCCGCAAATTTATAAAGTATCTCTTGCAACCGGACAGCAGGAACGTGTAACCTTCGACGGCGATTACAATGCTCGCGGTCGTGTTTCTCCAGATGGTAAAAGTTTGGTGATGTTGAACAAGCGTCCTGGTTCTAATTACCACATCGCTGCTCAAGATCTTGAATCCGGAAATTTACGCATTCTGTCAGAAACGGCTTTGGATGAGTCGCCCAGCGTTGCACCTAACGGTGCTATGTTGATGTACGCGACTCGTTCTGGTGGTAAAGGAGTTTTGGCGGCGGTGTCTCTCGACGCGCGAGTTAAAATGCTTCAGCCTCCAAAACAGGGTGATGTGCGAGAACCCGCATGGTCGCCTTTTTTTAATTGATTTCCCCGTAAACTAGATCACAAACAACTTCATTGGAGTTACACACACATGATCACCAAAACCTTTAAACACGGTTTAACTTTGGCTTTCGTTATGGCTTTCTTGACTGCCTGTTCAAGCAGTTCAACTAAAAGCCCTGACGTTGCACCAGTAGATAACACTCCTGTTACTACTACTCCAACTGTAGACGAAGCGCCTTTGTCGAACGTTGTGTACTTCGATTTTGACAAGTACGACCTGACAGCTGAAAGCCGTGCTGTATTGTTGGCGCACTCTGACAAACTGAAAGGTGCTTCTGTATCTGTTCGTTTGGAAGGTCACGCTGATGAGCGCGGTTCACGCGAGTACAACATGGCTCTGGGCGAAAAGCGTGCTAACGCAGTTCGTGATTTCCTGGTTACCCAAGGTGTAAGCGGTTCTTCTCTGGAAGTTGTTAGCTTCGGTGAAGAACAACCTGCTGTAGTGGGTAGCGATGAAACTTCATGGGCGCAAAACCGTCGCGTAGAAGTTAAGTACTAAGAGTCTGGCCCGTATGTTAAAGCCCCTGATTGCTGTTGCGATATTGGTAACAGCTCCTGTTATGGCTCAAGTACGGGTTGTTGAGTCTTCCCCCCGGGGTGTTAACTCCGGGGCGGCTCAGCCCCTATCTGCCGATGTTAGTTCCGATGTCTATTCCCAAATTCGTGCTTTGCAGGAAGAAATAACTAATCTTCGAGGTCTTGTCGAAGAGCAGTCTCACGAAATTAATAAGCTAAAACAATTGCAGCTCGATAATTACATGGAGCTGGATCGTCGTTTGTCGAGCGGTCATGTCGCTCAGCCAGTTGCTGAATCATCATCTTCTGTTGCCAGTGTATTACCTGATCCTGTGGCAGAAGTTGAAGACACCCGTGGCGAAAAAGAAGTCTATACCGCCGCTTACGATTTATTAAATCAACGCGATTACGATGCGGCAACACAAGAGTTTCAACATTACTTGAATCGTTTTCCTCAAGGGCAATACGCCAGTAATAGCTGCTATTGGTTGGGTAAAATTGCTAACCAGAATGGCGACCTTGAGAAATCCAAAACCTGGTTTGCGAAATTAATCAGTGATTATCCTGATGCATCAAAAGTACCGGATGCCAAATATGATTTGGGTCGTGTGTATTTTAATCTGGGTGAAAAAATTAAAGCCAGAGCCATAATGCAAGATGTTGCAGGTGGTAGTTCGGATGCGTCGCGTCTGGCGAAAAAATTTCTGCGAGATAATTTTTAATGTTTGATTAAGTTGTCAAAAATTCTATAAAAGGGCTGATTATCAGCCCTTTTTGTTTTTAATCGGTGGATTTGTTATGCGTTGGAAATTTTTGTTTCATTTTCTAATAACCTTATTCTTAATCAGTAACGCAGTGAATGGGTGGGCTGAGTCAGGTCTGGCATATAAAGTTCATTATGAAGCAAAATTGCAGCCTGAAGAAAAAGGCTTTCTTGTGACGGTGAATATTGATAAAGGAGATTTGCTGCAGCGAGTCGTGTTTAAAAATACCCATGGGCGCTACGTTAATTTGAAAGCAAATGGAAAGCTTATTCAGCGCGACAATGAAGTGGAATGGCTGTTACCAAAACGTAAAGCCAAATTGCAATATTTTGTGCAGGTGACTCATCAAAAAGGCGAAGGAATGTTTGATTCATATTATGGCGATGACTGGGCAATTTTTCGTGGGGATGATCTGGTTCCTGCATTTCATACTTATGAGAAAGAAGGGGCTTATTCACAGACCCGAATAAAATTTTCATTACCTGAAGAATGGATTGTGAAATCTTCCTGGGAAAACAAAAATCGATTTGAATTTGTGGTTGATAATCCCGAGCGTCAATTTGATCGTCCTATAGGTTGGTTTATTGCAGGAAAAGTCGGTACTCGTTACGCAAAAATTTCCGGTACATCGGTAACGGTTGCATCACCGAAGGGCTCAGGTATGCAAAGAATGGATGCGTTAACTTTTTTCTCGTTTGTGTGGCCGCAAGTGAAAAAAACATTCGGTGTTGTGCCTGAAAAATTATTAATAGTGGGTGCGCCTGATCCTATGTGGCGCGGTGGTCTATCTGCCCCTAATTCTCTTTATTTACATGTTGATCGTCCAATTGTCAGTGAAAACGGCACCAGTCCGTTATTTCATGAAATTACCCACATGGTGACCCGCGTTCGCGGTAAGGTCACGGAAGTGCACAATGATGACTGGATTGCGGAAGGTTTAGCTGAATATTATTCCTTTGAGCTGTTATATAAATCCGGTGGCATTTCCAAATTGCGCAAGAAAAAGATTTTGAAAAAACTTGAAGAGAGAGGCAGAGATATAAAACATTTGCGCCAATCCAAATCTACCGGTCCTGTGACGGCGAGAGCAGTTGTTTTATTGGCTGAGCTGGATGAGGAGATTCAACAGAAAAGCCAAAACAAATATGATCTTGGTGATGTAACCCGGGCTTTGATGAAAATACGTGAGGTGTCATTGGATGATTTACAGCAAGCCGTGAATAGCTTGATCGGTACATCAAAAGCCTTGCAAAGCCCTGTATTGAAATAATCCCGTTAATCCAGGTTTCGGCTTGCCTTTGATAGGGCAAGCCCGTATCATCTGCGCCCCCAACCGGTCGGAAGCAATTCTGGCTACTCCTTGTCTCACTGATTGTTCAGGAGACTTAACCCGTAAGGAGCTAAAATGCGTCATTACGAAATTGTGTTTCTGGTTCATCCGGACCAAAGCGAACAGGTTCCCGCGATGGTAGAACGTTATAGTTCTGCAATCAAAGCTGACGGCGGTGCTGTACACCGTCTGGAAGACTGGGGCCGTCGCCAGTTAGCCTACTCCATTAACAAAGTTCACAAAGCCCACTATATTCTGATGAACATTGAATGTTCCGAAGCTGTATTGGAAGAACTAACTACCAACTTCCGTTATAACGATGCTGTATT
>CAMLRJ010000465.1 GCA_946482345.1 uncultured Cellvibrio sp. | reverse complement strand
GTCGGAACGGAAACTTGTTGGATGAGCCGACTTTCTATACCCGTTATTTTTTTCAATTCTTTTGCCAATAATTTGGGGATTTCAATTTCAGCTGCATAAAAATTTCCAGCATTACTGGTTTGCGGGTTTAACCTGGGCATAGCGGTAATGACCAGGTTTTTTTGCCATTGGGATTCACAGGTGTTGAGTGCTGTGTTTGAGCTCCCGGATATATCCGCTTCCGGGGTGTCATAGGTCAGTGCATCAGTTTCAGATTCGGGGGCTGGAGCGGGTTCAGGTTCGGCTTGTTCGGGTAATGCGACCTGAGGTTCAGTTGCCGGTGCTCCAGATGTTTTTTTGAATGCAATATCATCAGGAATAAGTTGATACCCATGGCAGGGAATTGCCACGGCAATAAATAAAAACACCGGAATATACTTGGCTCTAGGCCAGATTATCCCACCCATGATAGGCTCCCGGGCTGAAGTGATGGAACGAAAAAGGTAAAACGTCTGTCAGTAAAGCGTTTGGTTGCGAAACGTCTATTTCAATTGATCGGCATTGAGGCGTAATTCTTTAGTTGATTAGCATAAATAAAAAGGTTGTTCTGCATGATAAGCGTTGCATTGAGGTATCCGGTTTTATTGGTTTTGGTTCTTTCCGGTATTGGTGGTTGCAGCAATGGCCGCAGTTACACCGACAGAGGCCTGCAAGAGACACTGGAAATTCAAATCCTGCCCAATACCAGCAAGATGTTTGTCTATCGCTTGCGCATGCCCGACGATCAAATCCCCAGTCAGGTACGCATTGCACAATCCAGCCGCGACAATGTTCGTCAAACCGGTATCGACCTGAGCTCCCGTAGCCATCGCAGTCTGTTGATGAACGTGGAATATGTAGTCAAAAAAACCGGTTATTGTCGTGAAGGTTTTTTTGAAATCGATAAAAGCTTGTCCCGTTATCACATCTGGATGAAAGGTGAATGTAAAGAAGGGGCTGCTGCTGAAGACAGCCAGAAGTTTGGTGCTGCGAAGACCTTGACATCCGATACCTGGAAATGACCGATCCAACCCCCACGCAAAAAAAGGGCAACCACAGGGGGTTGCCCCTACAGGTTTTGCCTCCGAGCTGGCATAATCGCCGCCCCAAATTTTCATCTTCTCGACCACCGCTTGTCTGATTCCGAGGATCACCATGTCAGTTGCCAAACCCAGTGTTAAACCTAACAACCCCAATTTTTCATCAGGCCCTTGCAGCAAACGTCCAGGTTATTCACTGGATCAATTGGATATTTCCACTCTCGGTCGTTCACATCGTTCAACTATCGGCAAAGCTGCTTTGGAGCGCGCTTGTCTGGATACCGCTGAATTGTTGGGCTTGCCTGAAGGTTATCGCTGCGGTGTGGTTCCCGGTTCTGATACTGGTGCGGTTGAAATGGCTATGTGGTCTTTGTTGGGCGCACGTGGTGTCGATATTCTGCAATGGGAATCTTTCGGCAAAGGTTGGTTGAGTGATGCCACCAAAGAATTAAAACTCAGCGTGAATGCACACGAAGCGGATTACGGTTATTTGCCTGATCTTGCCAAAGTGAATTTTGATAATGACGTGATCTTCACCTGGAACGGTACAACCTCGGGTGTGAAAGTGCCTAACGGCGATTGGATTCCAGCTGACCGCAAAGGCCTCACCATTTGTGATGCAACTTCTGCAGTATTCGCAATGGAAATGCCCTGGGAAAAATTGGACGTGATTACCTTCAGCTGGCAAAAAGTGCTCGGCGGTGAAGGTGCACATGGTATGTTGATCCTCAGCCCACGTGCTATCGAACGTTTGGAAACTTACAAACCCTCATGGCCAATGCCAAAACTTTTCCGCATGACCAGCGGCGGTAAAGTGACTGAAGGTTTGTTTAAAGGCGACACTATTAATACTCCCTCTATGTTGGCAGTGGCGGATTATCTCGATGCCTTGGATTGGGTTCGTTCAATCGGCGGCGTGAAAAAAACCATCGAAATGTCGAATGCAAATTTGAATGTGTTGAAAGGTTTTGTTGCTGCTAATGATTGGATCGATTTCCTCGCGAAAACGCCAGAAACTTTATCTAACACATCCGTGTGTTTCACCTTGAAAGCAACACCGGATCAAGTCAAAGCCATGATCAAATTGTTGGATAAAGAAGGCGTGGCTTACGACATAGGTGCTTACCGCGATGCACCACCCGGATTGCGTATTTGGTGCGGCGCGACCGTCGGTACCAAAGATTTGCAAGACCTGTTGCCCTGGTTGACTTGGGCTTATCAGGAAGCGGTTAAGTAATAAAAATCAAAACACCCTCTCCCCAGCCCTCTCCCATCAAGGGAGAGGGAGCAGATTTGAGTTCGATAAAAAAATTTTTGTAATTTTACAAATCGTGAATTACAAAAAAATATTGAACAGGACCAATTCCCCTCTCCCCTTGTGGGAGAGGGGCAGGGGAGAGGGGTAAAATCCAAAATCCAAAAGGAACATCTCATGTTCAAAATCAAAACCTACAACACTATTTCAATCAAAGGCCTGAGCCGTTTCTCTCGCGAAAAATACGAAGTCGCCAGCGATATCGGCAGCCCTGATGCATACATTCTTCGCAGTCATAAATTACACGGCGAAGCTTTGCCTGAATCCGTAAAAGCAGTAGCGCGTGCTGGTGCGGGTACCAATAACGTTCCTGTCGAGGAATACACCAAAAAAGGTGTAGTGGTTTTTAATTCGCCCGGTGCAAACGCCAACGCAGTAAAAGAATTGGTATTGGCTGGCATGTTGTTAGGTTCGCGTGGAATTTTACCGGGCATGCAATATGTGCAAGGTTTAACGCACATGACAGATGCCGACGAAATGTCGAAATTATTGGAAAAAGAAAAATCCAATTTCGCTGGTTTTGAATTGCAAGGTAAAACCTTAGGTATTGTTGGTTTGGGTGCGATTGGTTCCTTGATCGCTGATGCAGCGCTTGCATTGGGTATGAACGTAATTGGTTTTGACCCTGCGTTGTCGGTAGAAGCCGCATGGCGTTTGCCGAATCAAGTTGGCCGTATGGAAAATTTGCAATCACTGTTGGCGCGTTCTGATTACATCACCTTGCACGTACCTGCAATTCCACAAACTAAGCATTTAATCAATGCTGACACTTTGAAAGTCATGAAAAAAGGTTCAACCCTGTTGAACTTTGCGCGCGAAGCGATTGTTGATGCGCACGCAGTGGTTGATAGTTTGAATGCAGGCCACCTCGGTAAATATATTTGCGATTTCCCTGAGCCGATTTTATTAAATCGCCCTGATGTTTACGCTATGCCACACATAGGCGCCAGCACTGAAGAAGCCGAAGAAAATTGTGCGATCATGGCGGCTGATCAACTGATGGATTATTTGGAAAACGGCAATATTAAAAACTCGGTGAACTTCCCTGCCGTTTATATGGATCGCAACCCCAACACAGGTTCACGCATTACTTTTTCAAACGATAATGTGTCAGGTGTTTTAGGTCATGTGTTGTCAGTATTGGCTGATCACAAAGTGAATGTGATCGACATGGTCAACAAAAGTCGCGGTGATGTTGCTTACAATATTATCGACACTGAAGCTGCGCCTTCTGGTGATGTGATTGCGGCGTTGAAAAAAGTTGAGCATGTGATTGCGGTTAGGGTGATTTAGTAAAACATTCCCCCCTCTCCCATAGCCCCTCTCCCACAAGGGGAGAGGGGAATTGGTTCTGTTAAAGATTCTCGTTAATTGGAAAAAACTCAAATTACGTAATTGTTTTTAGAACTAC
>CAMLRJ010000464.1 GCA_946482345.1 uncultured Cellvibrio sp. | reverse complement strand
AGTATTAGAGCTGGCGCTTTCTTCAACATGTAAAAATAATAAACCCGCACTTGTTCATTTTAATAACAATAAACCGATGGAGAAACCCGAATGATAGTAAAAAAATTCTCGCGCAGTATTAAATTGCGAACAGCAAAACTTTTTATATTGTTAGCAACATTTTTATTTTCGATAAACGCATTTGCAATCAAGTGTGCATATCAAGTGACAAACGATTGGGGCTCGGGATTTACCGGCAGTATTGTGATCACCAATGACGGCTCGACTGCTATTAGTGGTTGGAAAGTACAGTGGCAACAAAACGGTGGTTCAATTCTTACCAGTGTTTGGAATGCAGCTTACACAGGCAGTAATCCTTACACGGCGACCGATTCTGGTTGGAACGGTACTATTGCCGTTGGCAGTTCTGTCTCTTTTGGTTTTCAAGGTAATGGAGACAATTCGACGGGGACAATATTGAGTTGTACTTCCGGAACAAGTGTTAGCAGTGTGACAAGTTCAATCAGTAGTTCGAGAAGCAGCAGTTTTTCATCCAGCTCAAGAAACTCTTCATTGAGTGTTGCATCTTCATCATCTCGATCTTCATCGAGAAGTTCTTCGTCAAGTTCGAGTGCGGCTTTGTCGGCTTTGACACTTCAGGAAAACGCTACCGGATTTTGTCGTGTCGATGGCACAGTGGATAGCAACAACACGGGTTATACCGGCAGTGGTTTTGCCAATACGACCAATTCATCAGGCACACAAATAGTGTGGAATGCGAATGCCAGTGCAAGTGGTAATTACCAACTCGAAATTCGTTTTGCTAATGCAGGTACAGCGGGGCGCCCCGGCACTTTATCTATTAATAATGGAGCGAACGGTACTTACAATTTGGCTTTGGCTGCAACGGGTGCATGGACAAGCTGGCAAACTGAAACTATTTCAGTGGTGTTGAGCCAGGGTGAAAATCAGTTGGTACTGACGGCGACTACCAGCGGCGGTTTGGCGAATGTAGATTATGTAAAACTGACAGGAAATGGGATCAGTGCAAAGCAATGTGTGAGTGCCACCAATGCCACGGTATTTCTTGCAGGGGATTCTATTGTTCAGACCTATACCGATACTTCCAGCAGCACAGATCAAGCGGGATGGGGGCAAATGTTGCGTGAACAATACAATTCAAACGTCACCATTTATAACCATGCAATTGGTGGTCGTACATCGCGTCGTTTTATAGAAGAGGGACGGTTAGATGCAATTTGGGCTGCTGCCAAATCAGGGGATTATTTATTGGTGCAGTTTGGTACCAACGATGGTCATACCACAGCTACTTACACCATCAACGGGCAAACTATTCCCTACTATTTGAATCCGCAAACTGATTTTAAAACTTATTTGAAACAATACATCGATGGAGCACGCAGTAGAGGAATTACGATAGGACTTGTGACGCCGACGCCTCGTAATTCAGCTTATTGCACCGGTGGAAATGGTACGGGTGCCTATGCACAAGCGATGCGAGAATTAGCGGCTGCGGAAGCGGTGCCTTTAATCGACTTGAATCAAAAAACCGTCAATTATTTGAAAGCAATTTGTCCTGCGCCTACACCGGAAAATTTTTTCTTATTACGCGCAAACGGAACAGTTGATGGAACGCACTTTCAAGAAAATGGTGCGCGAATATTGTCTCGTTTTGTTGCAGATGGTGTTGGTGAAGCGGGTATGGCGTTGAAGAGCTTTCGCAATTAATAATATTGTTGTGAAAATTTTTAAAAAATAATTATCAAACTATAAAAGCAAAACTGGCAGGTATTGCACCTGCCAGTTCGATACTAAAAATTAATATCGTCGTAGTCATCAAAGCCCAGTTCATCTTTTATTCGGCGACGTTCCAGACGATCCTCAAGTTTGCGACGCATTTCCAGGGTCTGGGCATTGGCTTCCTTGGCGGACAATTTAGGCGTTGCTTCATCATCCTCGGTTTCCAGACCAGAATCGTTAATCAAGTCAGCATCTTGTGAATGATCTACATCTACAGACATAAGGTTGCTCCAAAGTTGATTTAGGTAAGTTTTTTGACCCCGCGCTATTTACCATAGACACTTTAAAAAAAAAAGAAAAATCTTTTTCTTGTTTATTTCTTATTCTTTTTAGTTTGATTTGATCTATGACTGCTAAACTTCGACCAGTGAATTTCCCAGAGGTTTATATGACTTCGGATAACAATCGATCAAATCCGGTGCTCCTGGGGTGGCGGGAATGGGTTGGCCTGCCGGATTTGGGGATAGCGGCCATAAAAGCCAAGGTCGATACAGGCGCAAAAACCAGTGCATTACATGCCTATTACATAGAACCCTTTGAAGAACTTGGTCAGCAGTGGGTTAAATTCGGTTTGCACCCTTTTCAAAAAGACAGGCTTACTTCTGTTGATTGTATCGCCAGGGTAAAAGACCAGCGTTTGGTGACTGATTCCGGGGGGCATAAAGAAAGGCGTTTTGTCATAGAAACGTCACTGAAAATTAATAGTTTGCTCTATCCCATTGAGATAACCCTGACTGATAGGGAGAACATGAGATTTCGCATGTTGTTAGGTAGAAACGCACTCAAGGGTAGATTTTGGGTGGACAGCCAGGCGTCATTCCTGTTGGGTGGAAATAAATCCCAACCCCCTGGTTAGTGTTTTGAACAGATATCAAGCCCGCACTGAGTTCAGATATGAAAATTGCTATTTTGTCTCGCAACCCGAAACTCTATTCAACAAAACGTTTGGTTGAGGCTTGTGAAAACCGTGGCCATAAAGCCAAGGTAATCGACATTTTAAAATGCTACATCGATATTGCTTCAGATAGTGGTGCCATTTGGTATGAGGGTGAAAAACTGCAATCTTTCGATGCAGTTATCCCTCGCATAGGTGCATCTGTCACCCATTATGGATTGGCGGTAATTCGCCAATTTGAAATGATGGGTGTTTATTGCCTGACAGAATCGATAGCTTTGGCGAGGTCGCGCGATAAATTACGCGCATTGCAATTATTGTCAAAAAAAGGTTTGGGATTGCCTAAAACCAGCGTCGCGCACAATGTAGATGACGCCAATGAGTTGATTAAATTAGTAGGCGGTACGCCGCTGGTAGTCAAACTCAGCGAAGGTACACAGGGCAGGGGAATAGTCCTGGCAGAAACACCCAAAGCAGCAGAAAGTGTGATTGAAGCTTTTAAAGAATTAAAAGCAGAATTTTTGGTGCAGGAATTTATCGCCGAAGCCAATGGTTGTGATCTTCGATGTTTTGTCATCGGCAATAAAGTCGTTGCCGCAATGGAGCGCAAGGCAAAAGCCGGTGAATTTCGTTCCAATCTTCATCGCGGTGGCAGTGCAACCGCAGTGAAAATAACAGCATTGGAACGCAGTACCGCAGTGAAAGCCGCACAAGCCATGGGATTAAAAATTGCCGGTGTTGATTTGCTCAGGTCCAATCGTGGCCCTTTGGTGATGGAAGTGAATTCTTCACCAGGGTTGGAAGGTATTGAAAAGGCATCAGGGAAAGATATTGCGGATTTAATTGTGGAATTTTTGGAAAAGAAAATTAATGGTTGAGAAGAATTTCATAAGTCGTCATTCCTGCGCAGGCAGGGATCAATTTTTTGGATTCCTGCCTGCGCAGGAATGACAGTGGATTTATTGTGAAACTCAATTCAACGGCAATTGAATATTAAATGTAGTTCCATAGACTTCATCGGAAGTCACTGCCATATGACCGCGGTGATGATTAGTGACAATAAAATAAGAATAAGAAAGGCGTTTCTCAACC
>CAMLRJ010000463.1 GCA_946482345.1 uncultured Cellvibrio sp. | reverse complement strand
ATCCATCACGTATTGCCGCTATGTCGAGTTCTATTGTGGCGATTGGTTCAGTAGTCACGCAAGAAGTTCATATTGGCGCCAGTAAAAGTATTACAGTCAATACTGAAAATGGTTTTGTATACATTACCTATTTGGAATTGGCGGGCATTAGTTATGTTCTGAACGTTGTTGCGGATAAATCGGCAGTGTTGGCGCAGGTTATATATCGCTCCAGTGAAATAGGTAAAAGGTTAAAAAACATTTGAATTATCAATTGATAGAATTGGAATTACATAAAGTTGCAAAGTCTCCGGGCATAGTTGCGTGTGCGCTTGTGGCTGTAGATACAGGCATGATCTGTCTGTCAACTTCCTGTGAGCGTCAATTTGAAGTGATGGCGGAAGGTGCTCGCGATTATTGGGCGCTTCATCATCGAAACGGAAAAATTTTTGATGCAATTGGCGGTGTAAAAAACATTTATGTACAACATGCAAAAGGAACTATCTGCATACATGCTTGCGGCGACACTATGTTGCTAATTACATTTGCAAACTCAAACAAATTATATTGGAACGACTGGCCCTCGATCACAATTGGTTTACGTAATGCAATTCATCAATCTGAAGTATCAAGTTAGTTTTTTTAGCAAGAAAGTGTTTATTAACAATCAACTGTCAGGAATATGTTATGGCTACTATTAAACAAAGCTTGGAAGAACTTTTAGTGTTGGATGGAGGTTTATGTTGTGCCCTTGTGGATTCCAGTAGTGGCATGATGTTGGGTTCGGCGGGAACGGGAGTTGATCTGGAAGTGGCTGCAGCAGGTAATACTGAAGTGGTTCGCGCCAAATTGAAAACCATGCGTTCACTTGGGTTAAACGATGTGATCGAAGATATTTTAATTACCCTCGGCAAGCATTATCACTTGATTCGCCCCATGTCGCGAAAAGAAGGTGTGTTTATTTATTATGTACTGGATAAAGCCAAAGCAAACCTGGCCTTAGCCAGACGTAAACTTCAGGATGTTGAAAAAGAATTAAATTTTTAATGGATTAATGCAGTTAACGAAAAGGGCGCAATTACGCGCCCTTTATACTTCACCTTTAGTCAGTCACTTTTGGTTGTACGGGTTTGCCTATCAGTAACTGATAAATTGCTATCAGTAAAAATACCCAACCGGTCACGCTAAACAGTGTATTGATTCCGCCTGCAATTGCATAAGCTACACTGAGTGGAATTGTGATTTCATCCCGGAATGTAATCAACCAGGTTTGTACCAGTACTGAAATAATTAAATTCACAATGAATATTGAAAAAGCGGCTATTGCCAGATTAGCTGCTAATTTATTGTTAACTCGAAAGTTAACACAAATTCCCAAGCCAACGGCCCAAATACACAAATAGGGCAGTGACCAGGCACCGCTGCTAATTAATTGAATTACATAATCACTCATTTTGTAGTCCTCTGTTTTTTCATGGCTTTTGAATCTGGATCAGGATTGGCAAGATATTCTGCATTTTCTTGGCGAATATATTCGCGCACGGATGATTCGTTTTTTTCATCATACGCAATATCATCAACTACCCATGTGTTATTTTCCTTAATCATCTTGAATCTGATTATTTTGTCGTAATAGGCATCTTTGGCACTTGGGAAAACATTGAGACTGGCTTGAATAATATTGCCGGTAATTTCGGTAAAACTAATGGCTGAATTTTCGTAGCTTAATTTTGGATCAGTTTCCTGTGTATTCAAGTATTCGTCTCCAGACGCATTCCAGCCACAAACACCGGTTACATATTCCGAGCAGATTGCATAATTTTTTTCGATGTCTGCTAAAAAGGCATTTGAGAATTTTAGACTTGGCAGTTTGGTATCCGGTGTTTTATGTAAGTGATAATCCAAGTAGCTGCGATAAAAATCCTTGATGATTTTTTTGGCATTTGATGATGTATCTGCGTTTGTAATGCCCGCCAATAAAAAACCGAACAGTATAATTATTTTGAACGGATGCATGATTCACCTGCAAATGGATTAACCGATTATAGAAAGTCTGATGTGGCTTATTCTGAAATAAAAAAACCCCGGCAGTTTCACTGACGGGGTTTTTCACAGCTAGCTTATCAACTTAGTTTTTAGCAAGAGCTGCTTTCTTTTCTTTCTCTTTTGCAATCACAGCTTCAGAAACGTTGGCAGGGCATGGAGAGTAATGTGAAAACTCCATGGAGAACTGGCCGCGACCTGAAGTCATGGTGCGCAGGGTACTGATGTAACCAAACATTTCTGAAAGTGGCACGTCTGCTTTGATACGCACGCCAGTGACGTTGGCTTCCTGACCGGAGATCATGCCGCGACGACGGTTCAAGTCACCGATCACATCACCTACGTGATCTTCGGGGCTGTACACATCTACTTTCATGATTGGCTCAAGTAATTGTGGGCCGGCTTTTGGCATGGATTGACGGAATGCTGCTTTGGCCGCAATTTCAAACGCTATGGCTGATGAGTCAACGGCGTGGAATGCACCGTCAAACAATTCAACTTCAACGTCCAACACAGGGAAGCCAGCCAATGGGCCTGTACCCATCATGGATTCAAAACCTTTTTCAATTGCAGGGAAGAATTCTTTTGGAACACTACCGCCCACAACCACACTTTTAAATTTGAAACCGGAGTTGGTTTCGCCTGGACGAATGCGGTAGTCGATCTTACCGTATTGACCCGAACCACCTGATTGCTTCTTGTGAGTGTAAGAGTCTTCGATTTCGCGAGTAATAGTTTCGCGGTAAGCCACTTGTGGTTGACCTACGTTCAGTTCCACACCATAAGTACGTTTCATGATGTCAACTTTAATATCCAGATGCAGCTCACCCATACCTTTCAGAATGGTTTCGCCTGAATCCTGATCGGTTTCAACACGGAAGGTCGGGTCTTCAGAAACCAACTTACCGATGGCAGTCGCCATCTTCTCGATCATGCTCTTGTCTTTTGGTGTAACCGCAATCGAAATGACTGGCTCAGGGAATACCATAGGCTCGAGAGTACAAGGGAATTTCGGATCGCAGAGTGTATGACCGGTTTGTACGTTCTTCAAACCTACCAATGCAACAATATCACCCGCTTGTGCGGTGTTCAGATCAGTACGTTCATTCGCCATCATCTCCACCATACGGCCAACACGTTCAGTTTTGCCGGTGAAAGAGTTGAGAATGGTGTCGCCTTTGTTCAACACACCAGAATAGATACGGCAGAAAGTCAGAGCACCGAAGCGGTCATCCATAATTTTGAACGCGAGTGCGCGGAATGGCTCATCAGCAGAAACGATTGCGTATTGGCCAGTCTCGTTACCTTCTTCGTCAGTCAAAGGTTGTGGATTAACTTCAGTCGGGTTAGGCAAGTAATCAACAACGGCATCCAGCAACAATTGCATACCTTTGTTTTTGAAAGCAGAGCCACAATAAGTTGGGAAGAACACCAGATCACGACAACCTTTGCGCACACAACGCTTGATGTCTTCTATCGAGATTTCTTCACCTTCCATGTAGGCCATCAACAGGTCGTCATCCACTTCCACCGCGTTCTCAATCAATTGATCGCGATACATATCAACGTCATCTACCATGTCGGCAGGCACGTCAGTGACGGTGTAGTTTTCGGGCTGACCTGAGTCATCCCAGACGTAAGCTTTTTTGCTGAGCAGATCAACCACGCCCACGAAAGTATCTTCACGACCGATTGGCAAGGTCATGATCAAAGGCTTGGCGCCCAGTACTTTTTTCACTTGCTCGGTAACGCGCAAGAAATCGGCA
>CAMLRJ010000462.1 GCA_946482345.1 uncultured Cellvibrio sp. | reverse complement strand
GAAACAAAATATCAAAATCTTCATGGGCTATCGCAACACCAATGCCAATACTGACGGTTACGGGGATTAATTCATCGTGATAGCGAATGCTCATGGCTTCGACTGCTGCACGAATTTTTTCTGCAATTAATAAGGCCTGTTGTTCATTGGTGTTCTCACAGAAGAGTAAAAATTCTTCACCACCCCAACGAATAAATCGATCTGTTGCGCGAATATTTTTATTAATCACCTGTGCCGCTTCACGCAACACTGAATCACCAGCATCATGACCATAGTTATCATTTACTTTTTTGAAATGATCCAGATCGATAATCATCAGCATGGTGTTGAGTGGCATTTTGCCTGTCGGTGCGCGCTGGCTCATCTCAGTGGCGAAACCGTTTCGATTAAGCGCGCCGGTTAATGAGTCTGTACTGGAAAGCAATTTGTAGCGTTGCGATTCCTGTTGCAAATCATCGGAATAATGCGCCAGTGTCACCAGCCGCTGGGAATCATTGCGAATGCGTTTTTCCTGCAACATGAGATAACGAGTGATAAATAAAAGATTGGACATCAACCACAGAATTGCCACACCCAAATACCAGGATTCCGCTGGCAATAATTCACCCTGAATATCAATGTAATCCAACTGGATCTGATGCTCACCCGTCACTATCGGAGGCACAAGATCAATACTGATGGCCACAGCACCATGAGTCGAACCCGCTTGCGAGCGGTTTGCAAGAATCCCCCATCCATAATTGTTGACCATCATCAACTCCCGGGTTTCCAACGCTAGAACACTCACTTCCAATCCCTGTAAGGTCTCCCGCGAGTCCTCAGCACCTGCAGGTTTGAAGCTATGCATCTTCAGGCGCAATCTCTCGTTGCTGCCTTTGTAATGGATTTTCAATTCCATATGTTGATAGCGGGAATAATCCACGTCTTCACGGAAATTAATACTCAACCCGCAGTAGGGCACGGGAATGTTGTCTGCAGGTGCGCGGCAGACGAAGTCGAATCTGCCACGATCAACCCACTCAGCCGTCGTTTTTCCACCTTGTTCGCCATCGAAAAAAAGATGCGACTCTTGCGCCAGATCCGGTAATATCCGTAATTTACGCTCAGGCAATATGAAATAAGCCAATATTGCGACCAACGCCAACAGGGTCGAACCAATAAGCATGCGGTAAAGCGGAACCAAAGAAGACAGGGCTGTTTTTATTTGCATCGATTACTCCATTATCTGAACTCTTCAAGTGTAGACAAGTTTTCAGCTCATACGGTTATTAGAACCCGTTCTTGAGACCTTTGCACGAATTCACTCTTGAACTTTTGCTATCTGACCCTATCTAAAGCCCACCTGAAAATACAGGTATTTTTTGATTGTCATTACGATTGTTTTGTGGGAATAACCCCCGTCACTGAGGAAAAAACAATGTATCGCACACTCTTTTTGCTGCTCGCGACAACCATTCTGTTCGGCATACCGCCCGGTTAAAAAACCACATTGTTTTGCTTTTTTCTCTAAAGGGAAGGTTTTTCTACGTGCCAAATTTGTTGTTTTTTTAAATTCACAAACGAGGAGGCTTTATGCTGACAGTGTCGCAACTCAAGCGAGCCTATGGTGATTTTGTCGCTGCGGATGCAGTGAGTTTTTCGATTGCCAAAGGCGAAATCGTGGGTTTACTCGGCCACAATGGTGCGGGCAAAACCACTGTAATGAAAATGTTGAGTGGTTATCTTGAACCCAGTGCGGGTGAGATTGTGTTGGATGGGCAATCGCTTGCACGACATTTAAAAACCCTGCAACAAAAAATCGGCTATTTGCCAGAAAGTTTGCCGGTCTACCCCGAAATGTCAGTAGCGGATTATCTGGATTATGCAGCCGAACTGAAAGGTTTGCGCGGCGTGGAAAAACAGCGCGAAGTGAAACGTGTTATCCAGGCAACCGATATTGCCAATAAATTATTAGCTTCAATTAATACCTTGTCGCGTGGATACAAGCAACGAGTAGGCGTTGCCCAGGCATTATTGGGAAAACCGGCGTTGCTGATTCTCGACGAACCCACCAACGGTCTCGACCCGCAACAAACCCAACAAATGCGCGAGTTGATTCGTGAAATCGCCAAAGATGCCACGGTAATTCTCTCCACTCATATCATGCAAGAAGTGGATGCATTGTGTGATCGTGTGTTGATGATGCGCGCGGGTCGTTTGGTGATAGATGCAAAATTGGCGGAACTGCGTTTGAGTCGTTCACTGTTAGTAAAAACCAATGCGTCTGCCGATAACGCGATTGAACTTTTAAACGCCTTACCCAATGTGCATCAAGTCAATCTTGTCGAGCAAAATCCGACAACTTTACGTTTGCATGTGCATGACGATGTAGATCTGCAAAATCTTTGCGCAGCGGTAGCCAAAACCATCATTCATTCGGGCGCCGATTTATATCAACTGACAGCGGAAACCCGCGATCTGGAAACATTATTCCGCGAAGTGAATTCACAAGACTCTGTGTTTACTCCGAAGGAGGTTCGCCATGCAGCCTAAACAAACTATCGGGCGTATCGCCAAAAAAGAAATCCATTTATTTTTTGCATCGCCCATCGCCTATTTATTTTTAGCCGCTTTTGCGGCGGTCAGTTTATTTACTTTTTTCTGGGGCGAAGCTTTTTTTGCGCGCAACATCGCGGATGTTCGCCCGCTGTTTGAGTGGATGCCCTTGCTGCTGATTTTTCTCGCCAGCACATTAACCATGCGCTTGTGGAGTGAAGAACGTCGCACCGGCACACTGGAACATGTGCTGACCCAACCGGTTCCTGTGTGGCATTTTGTTTTGGGTAAATTTTTGGGTTGCATGGCCTTGTTAACCATTGCACTGATTATTACCTTGCCATTACCTATCACCGTTGCCATTTTGGGTGATTTGGATTGGGGCCCTGTAGTAACCGGTTATCTCGCCACTTTATTGCTGGGTGCTGCTTATTTAAGTATTGGTTTGTTTGTGTCATCACGCAGCGATAATCAAATCGTCAGTTTGATTACTGCTGTTGCTGTGTGTGGATTTTTTTATTTATTGGGAAGCAAATCACTCACCGATTTTTTCGGCATCACTACCGGTGAATGGTTGCGACTGCTGGGCACAGGTTCACGGTTTGAATCGATTACGCGCGGCGTAATTGATCTGCGCGATCTCTATTATTATTTAAGTTTGATTCTGGTATTTCTTGCGCTGAATACTTTCACACTTGAGCGTGAACGTTGGGCAGCGACCGGTAACAAACAACATCATCACGCGTGGCGTACAGTCACTCTGCTGTTGTTAGTAAATGCACTGGGCGCTAATTTGTGGCTGGGGCAAATCAATAGCCTGCGTGTTGATGCCACTCGCGGCAATCAATATTCCATTTCGCCCGCAACCCAACATTATTTAAGTCAATTGCAAGAACCATTGTTAATGCGTGGCTATTTCAGCAGTAAAACCCATCCACTTTTATCGCCATTGGTACCTCAAATTCGCGACCTGATGAAAGAATATGAAATTGAAAGTCAGGGCAAAGTGCGTGTGGAATTTGTTGACCCCATCACCAATCCCGAACTGGAAGAAGAAGCCAATCAAAAATATGCTATTCAACCGGTTCCATTTCAGATGGCGGATCGCTATCAGGCATCCCTGGTCAATTCGTATTTCAACGTGTTGGTGCAATACGGTGATGAATATCAGGTATTGGGTTTCCGCGATTTGATCGAAGTAAAATCCGGCGGAGCTGAAACCGAAATTGATGTGTAGTTGCGCAACCCCGAACACGATCTG
>CAMLRJ010000461.1 GCA_946482345.1 uncultured Cellvibrio sp. | reverse complement strand
CCAATCATTTCAGCCAATTGGGGTTGCGTCAGATTTTTCTCTGCACGAATTTGTTTAATGCGTTCACCAATGTTCATAAAGGTTTCCTTTAATTGAGAATAAAAAAAATCCGTTCGCCCGATTGGTTATGCTTCAGGTGAACGGTTTGATTTATTCTTGGAAATTCTTGTAAAACTGGGAAGATGAATATTCATGAATTAACAGGAATATTCATCATTTCTTCACCGGTGCGGTACTCTTGCGAATAATAAATTCGGTTGGCAATACGCATTCACGTTGGCTGAGCGGTTCGCCTTCAATCATTTTCAGCAACATATCCATTGCCAGTTTGCCCATTTCTTCTGCCGGTTGGGAAATGGTGGTGAGGCTGGGGTCAGAATATTTTGCGTAGGAAATATCATCAAAACCTGTTACGGAAATATCTTCCGGGATTTTGAAGCCATTGGATTTCAGTGTTTGCATGGCGCCAATGGCCATTTCATCGTTCATGCAAAAAATGGCAGTGGGTTTGTTTTTCATATTGCAGAACTGGAATGCTGCGTTGAGGCCGGACCACATAGTGAAGTCGCCCTCGGCAATCAGGTCGCGATCAAAAGGAATGCCGGCTTCTTCGATGCTGTCTTTGTAGCCAGCCAAACGATCAACGGCGTGAGGGTTGTCTCTTAATCCGGAAATGACGCCTATGCGTCTGTGCCCGAGCGAAATCAGGTAATCCACCATCATTTTCGCCGCTTTGCGGTTATCGATACGAATTGCCGGGCCGCTGGTAAATTCACATCCACAGGCGTTAACACAGGGGACATCCGGTGGAATGTTGTTCTGGCTTTTTTCCGAGCTGGGACGCAACTGGATGATGCCATCCGCAAGGCGGGTTTCCACCCGGCGAATGTACTCAAGTTCCCGCTCGACGGTTCCCCGGGTGTCGCCCAACAACACGGCATAGCCTTTTTGTTGGGCACGGTCTTCAAGCGCACGAATAAAGAGGGAGTAAAACGGGTTTGCTATGTCGGGCACCATCACCAATACCGCATAAGCTTTAGCCGAGCGAAAATTGCGAGCCAGCATATTGGGTTTGTAACTCAGCTCGGCAATTGCCGCATGGACTTTTTCCAGGCTTGCGGGAGACACTTTTTCCGGGTTACTTAAAGCGCGGGACACTGTGGCTACTGATACATCAGCCAGACGAGCGACATCTCGGATATTCGACATAGGTTTCCCGATTTCTATTTATGGTGGGGGAATTAAACGGCGTTGAAAATTTACTACAAGTAATTGGTTAAAAACACTGGAAAAAAATGGTGTAAACGGTTACATTGTCGATCCGGCTTAAATTCGAATGGACTTTAAGGTTTTGGGGGCGTTAGGTTAGTGTTTTTAAGGACAGGCTGTCTGGCAAACACTGTTTTGCTACATGCGAGGAGCAGCCCAAAAAGGGGTGCTGATAATGTACATATAATAATCAGGTTGTAATTCATGAATCTTCCCGTTCTGGATCTGGCAATTGTCTTGCTATTTATTTGTTCCACTATTTTTGTCGGTTTTTGGGTGTCATCCCGCGCATCCAAGGATATGAACAGTTATTTTCTGGGCGGTAATAAACTCAAGTGGTACATGCTGGGTTTGTCCAACGCCTCGGGTATGTTTGATATTTCCGGCACTATGTGGCTGGTGTATTTACTCTTCGTCTACGGTCTCACCAGCATTTACATTCCCTGGCTTTGGCCCGTCTTTAACCAAATATTTTTGATGGTGTTTTTGGCAACCTGGTTACGTCGTTCCGGTGTGATGACGGGCGCTGAATGGATAACCTTCCGTTTCGGTGATGGCATGGGTGCACGTTTATCCAACGTCATAGTGGTTATTTTTGCGTTGGTCAGTGTGATTGGTTTTCTCGCTTATGGATTCATCGGGATTGGAAAATTTGCATCGGTATTTTTCCCGTGGAAGTTATCGGAAGATTCACATCTAAATGATATGTACTACGGTTTGATCATGACTGCAATTACCACTTTGTACATCATCAAAGGCGGCATGTTTTCTGTAGTATTCACCGAAGTTTTTCAATTTATTGTGACCACCATTGCCAGTATCAGTGTGGGCATAATTGCCATGAATAAAGTTTCCCCGGAAATGTTGGCGGCCGTTGTACCCAATGGTTGGGACAGTATTTTATTTGGCTGGGAATTGAATATTGATTGGGCCGGAAAGCTGGATGCAGCCAATACCAAAATTGCGACAGATGGTTACTCTTTATTTACCATCTTTTTTATGTTGATGCTGTTCAAAGGAGTGTTGTTAAGTTTGGCAGGCCCTGCACCTAACTATGATATGCAGCGCGTGTTATCCACACAGTCACCGAAAGATGCAGCGAAAATGAGCGGGTTTGTTACGGTCGTATTAATGTTCCCGCGCTATATGTTGATTGCCGGTTTGACTGTAATGGCGCTGGCGTTTTTTATGAATGATTTAAATGCAATGGGCGAGAATGTTGACTTCGAACAAATTCTGCCATTTGTGTTGAAAAATTATATTCCCAGTGGATTGATGGGCTTGTTGATTGCCGGTTTGTTGGCTGCATTTATGTCCAACTTTGCAGCAACAGTAAATGCCGCCCCTGCTTATGTGGTCAACGATATTTACAAGCGTTACATCAATCCCAATGCACATCCCAAACGCTATGTTTATATGAGTTATGCGGTGTCATTATTTTTTATTGTGTTTGGTGTTTCACTGGGATTTTTCATTCCAAGCCTGAACGAAGTTATTCAATGGTTAGTCAGTGGATTATTCGGCGGTTATACCGCATCCAACGTACTCAAATGGTATTGGTGGCGATTCAATGCGTATGGATATTTCTGGGGAATGGCCGTAGGTATTTTTATCGCGCTGGGTCTCGCTGTTCCGCAAGCCAATGCTGCGATTGCGCATAGTTTGACAATATTTGGATTGCAGTTGGAAAAAGTTGATTTTATTTATGCATTCCCCTGGTTGTTCCTGGTGTGCATGATCGCCTGTGTGTTGGCTTCATTAAAAACCCAGCCTACCGATATGACGGTGTTAATAAAATTCTATGTAAAAGTTCGCCCTTGGGGATTTTGGGGGCCGGTACGCGAACAGGCCATAAAAGAACATGGTTCGGTTGCTGCCAATACCAATTTCAAACGTGACATGGTGAACGTAGTGGTTGGCATTATTTGGCAAACGTCAATTGTCGCTGCACCGATTTTCCTGGTGATTCATCAATACACTGAATGTGCAATCGCATTGGGTATTGTAGCGATTTGTGCTTTATTCCTATGGAAAAACTGGTACCAGCATTTACAGGATTATCCAAATGATCTGCCACCGGAACTCCTGAAAGGAACCAAGGATGAGCATTTGTTGAAGCAGTGATTTGTTTTGTTCCCTCCCCTGCCAAGGGGAGGAGCTATAAAATTTTACCTAACACCGAGTTAACAAGAGAACGATATGAGTGAATTTAAACAAAAGGTCAAACAACTGTTTCAACAACACGAAGCATTGATCACTAAAAAAAATCAAATCAAAAAGTCAGGCAATGGAATCTACGACTGTTATGAAAATCCGATTCTGACAGCAGAGCATGCGCCGATTTTCTGGCGTTATGATTTAAATGAAACAACCAATCCCTTTTTAATGGAGCGTCAGGGGGTGAACGCCGCGTTTAATTCCGGCGCACTTTATTGGAATGGAAAATATATTCTTGCTGTGCGCGTAGAAGGTGTAGATCGTAAATCGTTTTTTGCAATTGCTGAAAGCCCGAATGGTATAGACAATTTT
>CAMLRJ010000460.1 GCA_946482345.1 uncultured Cellvibrio sp. | reverse complement strand
CCGATCTTGGGAATACAAGGGGATTCTTAATGAGCTGGCTGGCAACTCCAATACCAACCATCAGTCGATCATCGATTTTAAAGGTAAGAGTTATTTCATTTACCACAACGGTGGTATCCAGCCGAATGGTGGAAGCTTTCGTCGTTCGGTGTGTATTGATTATCTGCTCTACAACCCGGACGGCACTATCAAGCGGGTGGTGATGACATCGGAAGGTGTCTCTGCCGCGAAATGATCTTTGGGCGGTCATCTGACAATTGACTGCAAGTTTAGAATAATATTATCATACAAAATAAAAATCCTGTCTTATTGGATTCGGTGACTGCTAATGACTTCTTATACCTTGGGCCTTGATTACGGTACTGATTCAGTTCGTGCCTTGTTGGTCGATACATTGACCGGATCTGAAGTGGCCAGCCATGTTGTGTATTACCCCCGTTGGAAAAAAGGCTTGTATTGCGTTGCTACCAGAGATCAGTTTCGCCAGCATCCTCTGGATTATCTCGAAAGCCTTGAACTGGTTGTCAATGGCCTGTGGGATAAAGTGCCTCAAGGTACGGCCCACCAGGTAATTGGAATTGGATTCGATACTACGGGTTCCACGCCGATTGCAGTCGATGAGCAGGGCATAGCACTGGCACTCAAACCTGAATTTGCAGATAACCCCAATGCCATGTTTGTTCTTTGGAAGGACCACACTGCAGTAAAAGAAGCACGGGAAATTACTGAAGCTGCCAATAAATCCAGCGAAAATTATTTGAAATACGAAGGTGGTATTTATTCTTCCGAGTGGTTTTGGGCTAAATGTTTGCACCTGCTTCGCGAAGATTCATCTGTTGCTAACGCCGCTTATCTGTGGGTAGAACATTGTGACTGGATGTCTGCCGTGTTGACGGGTACAACTCATCCCTCGAAATTGCGTATGGGGCGCTGTGCCACAGGTCATAAACTTATGTGGCACGAGAGTTGGGGTGGTTATCCTCCGAATGATTTTTTTGTGGGTATAGACCCCTTATTAAATGGTTTGCGTGACAAGTTGCCCGTTGAAACTTTTACGTCAGACAAAGTGTGCGGATTGCTGACGGAAGCATGGGCAGAGAAATTAGGATTAAAGTCTGGAACGCCTGTTTGTTTCAGTGCATTTGATTGCCACATGGGAGCTGTTGCTGCAAATGTAAAACCCGGTGTATTAACCAAAATTATGGGAACTTCGACTTGTGATATTACGGTCGCCGATTATCAGGATATTGGTGAAAAATGTATCGCAGGAATTTGTGGGCAGGTTGATGGTTCGGTATTGCCGGGATCGGTCGGCCTTGAGGCCGGGCAATCCGCATTTGGTGATCTATATGCCTGGTTTCGCAATCTGATTAATTGGCCGCTTGCTAATTTGTTACAGGATTCGGATTTGTTGGATCAATCAACCAAAACAAAATTGATTCAGGAAATAGAAGATAAAACTTTGGCTGCATTAGGTACGGAAGCGGCAAAACTGAAAATCGGCGAAGCGGGCATTACAGCACTCGATTGGGTGAACGGGCGACGCACGCCGGATGCAGATCAAACAGTTTCCATGGCGATTGCCGGTCTTAAAATGGGTAGCCAGGCACCGCAAATTTTTCGCGGTCTGGTTGAAGCCAGTGCTTATGGTGCGCGCGCTATTATTGAACGATTTAAATCGGAAGGTGTTGCAGTGAATTCGGTAGTCGCGATTGGCGGCATTTCCAAAAAATCGGATTTTGTTATGCAAACCTGTGCTGATGTGTGGAATTGCCCGATAGATGTTTTGGAGAGCGAACAAAGTTGTGCTTTGGGCGCTGCTATTTTTGCTGCAGTTGCTGGTGGTGCTTATCCTGATGTTGAATCTGCGCAAAAAGTTATGGCCTCGCGTCTTTGTAAAACTTATCAGCCCAATCCAGAGTCTGCTGCAGCCTATGAAAGTTTGTATCAAAAATATTTAACACTGGGTGATTTTATTAACGCTGGTAAATTGAAATGAGTTTTATTGAATTAAAACGTGAAGTCTATGAAGCGAATATGGAATTGCATCGTCGCAATCTGGTGGTTTATACCTGGGGTAATGTGTCGCAGATTGATCGGGCAAAAGCCGTCATCGCAATTAAACCCAGCGGTGTTGCTTATGAAAAAATGACGGTTGACGATATTGTGATTGTGGATTTGGATAACAATATCGTTGAAGGAAAAATGCGTCCTTCGTCAGACACCAAAACCCATACACATTTGTATCGACATTTTGATTCCATCGGTGGCGTCACTCATACCCATTCAACTTATGCCACTGCATGGGCTCAAACTCAGCAACCCATTCCTTGTTATGGCACTACGCATGCCGATTATGCCTATGGCGAAATCCCTTGCACTGCGGTCATGACTGATCAACAAATTGAACGTGATTACGAAGAAGAAACGGGTGTGCAAATCACCGATTGTTTTTCATCGCGTAATCCCAAAGAAGTGCCAATGGTCATTGTTGCAGGGCACGCGCCATTTACCTGGGGGAAAAGTGCAGCCGAGTCGGTGTATCACGCGGTTATTTTGGAAGAAATTGCACGCATGGCGTATCTCACAAAAACTTTGCAGCCAACCACTCCGGCTTTGAAACAAACATTGGTAGACAAACATTATTTGCGCAAGCACGGAAAAAACGCTTACTACGGGCAGAAATAAATTAACACCGGGTTTCGTCGCGAGCGATTCCCAACAGAAAATTGAAAAATTCCAGAGGAAAACAAAATGAAAGTGTACGGCGATAAAGAAGTTTGGTTGGTAACCGGCTCACAACATTTATATGGGCCTGGTGTGTTGAAGCAGGTTGCTGAAAACAGTCAGAAAATCGCAGCGGGTTTAACTGCATCTAACAAAATTTCAATAAAAATTATTGCACAGGATACGGTGAAATCACCTGCAGAAATTCTTGCCGTTTGCCAAGCCGCTAACAGCAGTGCAAATTGTGTGGGGCTTATCCTGTGGATGCATACATTTTCTCCTGCGAAAATGTGGATCAGCGGCTTAAGTGTTTTGAATAAACCTTACATGCATTTGCATACGCAATTTAATGCAGAGTTGCCTTTCGCTGAAATCAATATGCATTTCATGAACCTGAATCAGAGTGCGCATGGTGATCGTGAATTTGGTCACGTGAGTACGCGCTTGCGTCATGAACGTAAAGTGGTTGTTGGTCATTGGGCAACTGATTCTGTTCAGAGTCAAATTGACAGCTGGTGTCGTGTTGCGGTGGGTTGGTATGAAAGTCAAAATCTGAAGATCGCTCGTTTCGGCGATAACATGCGTCAAGTAGCCGTCACTGATGGCGATAAAGTTGCTGCACAAATTAAATTTGGTTATGAAGTTCACGCTTACGGTTTGGGTGATCTGCAAAAAGTTGTTGATGCTATTACTGATGAGCAGGTTGCAGCGCAAATTGAACTTTATAAAGCTGATTACGATGTTAATCCAACAGTCTTGACCGATGAACATCAATTTCAAATGTTAAAAAACGAAGCTCGTTTGGAATTGGGTATGCATCAATTTTTAACCGAAGGTGGTTTCGGTGCATTCACCAATTGTTTTGAAAATTTAACAGGTCTAACCAATTTGCCCGGTCTTGCAACACAACGATTAATGCAACAGGGTTTCGGTTATGGCGGTGAAGGTGATTGGAAAACGGCGGCTATGGTGCGCATTGCAAAAGTGATGTCGAAAGGTCGTCAGGGTGGTTCTTCATTTATGGAAGATTACACTTATCATTTTGGTGCGGTTGATCAGGTGTTGGGTGCGCACA
>CAMLRJ010000459.1 GCA_946482345.1 uncultured Cellvibrio sp. | reverse complement strand
TGATCGCGAATCAAACGCGCCTGATGGCGGTACACCCACCTGCCAATAACCTGTGCGGCCGGGAAAATCCTGAATAGTCGTTTGAGTGCCACCTTGAATCACATCAATGCGCGCAGGTTGATACACAAAATGATTTAAATAACGCGTGGTGATTTTGGCATCGACAAAAGTTTGATATTTGAGTAAATACTGTAAATAACCCAGATTGGTTTCAATACCGTAAAGGCGTGAATTTTTTAGCGCTGACTGCATGCTGTTGATGGCTTGTTCACGATTGCTTTCGTGCACAATAATTTTTGCGAGCATGGGGTCAAAAAATGCAGGCACCTCAATGCCGGAACTGATCCAATGATCGATTCGCAAATTGTTATGAGTTTCGGGAAATTCTACCTGACTCAATAAACCGGCACAGGGTTGGAAATTTAATGCGGGATCTTCTGCATAAACACGCACTTGAATTGCGTGACCTTGAGGTGATAACTGGCTGCGAAGTTGATCAAGAGGCGGCAATTCATTTGCTGCTTGTTTCAACATCCACTCGACTAAATCTACCGAATAGACTTCTTCAGTCACGCCATGTTCAACTTGCAGACGTGTATTGACTTCCAGAAAATAAAATTGGTTTTCCAATGAATCGTAAATAAATTCAACTGTACCTGCGTTACGATAATTCACTGATGCCAATAAATTTTCAGCCACTTTTTGCATTTCATGGCGTTGCTTATCCGGCAGATTGGGGGCGGGGCACTCTTCAACTACTTTTTGATTGCGACGTTGACTTGAGCAATCACGCTCGCCTACCGCTAATGCCTGACCCTTGCTGTCACCAAAAATTTGCACTTCGATATGGCGTGCTGCTGCAATAAATTTTTCGAGAAACACTCCATCATCAGCAAAATTATTTTTGCCTAGTCGTTTGACTGAATCGAAACCTTTAATTAAATCCTCTTCAGCATGGCAAAGTTGCATGCCAATGCCTCCGCCACCTGCGGTGCTTTTTAGCATCACCGGATAACCAATTTTGTTCGCGAAAAATTTGGCATCATCAAGATTTTTTAACAGATCAGTGCCAGGACAGAGTGGCACAGCAGCAGCTTGAGCCAATTCGCGTGCTTTGTGTTTCAAACCAAACATTTGCATTTGTTCAACGGTAGGCCCAACAAAGACTATACCTGCTGCTTCGCAAGCTGCGACAAACTCTGCATTTTCACTGAGAAAACCGTAACCGGGGTGAATCGCCTGTGCACCGGTTTTTTTGGCGATCTCAATAATTTTTTGTTTGTCCAAATAAGTTTGCGCCGCTGCGCCTTCACCTAATGACCAGGCTTCGTCTGCCAATGAAACATGCAATGAATCACGATCAGCTTCTGAATAAACGGCAACTGATTGGATATTGAGTTTTTTAAGTGTGCGGATAATGCGTGTTGCGATTGCACCACGATTGGCGATAAGAACTTTGGTAAACATTATGAGCTCCGACAGGTCGTCCTGTTGGTGTTATTACGACAGTGGTCGTCCACTGAAGAGCTAATTCCAGACAATCACTTCAATCGGTGTTGGATTATAGCCGTTGCAGGGATTATTCAATTGCGGGCAATTGGAAATCAACATCACAATATCCATTTCCGCTTTTAATTCAACATATTTTCCCGGTGCGGAAATTCCATCCGCAAAAGTTAATCCGCCTTCAGGTGTCACCGGCACATTCATAAAAAAATTAATATTGTGAGTGATATCGCGTTTGCTAATGCCGAATTCAGGGTGCTCGGCAATGGCGAGCATCCAGCTGTCGCGGCAGGCGTGCATACAACGTTTTTCCAAACTGTAACGCACAGTGTTGCTTTCAGTTGCGCAAGCACCACCGAGTGTGTCGTGGCGACCGCATGTGTCGGCGACAATTGTTAATAAAGTATTTTGTGCGTTGGAAACTAAATTTGTTCCTGCGGATAAATATAAATTACCTTGCTGACGAATAGTATCCATCGCGCTGTAACGCTCACTCGGATCTTTGGCGTTGTAAAACAACACGTCAGCAGCTTGATTGCCTTCTAGGTCAACTATGCGAAAGGTTTGGCCTTGTTTGATTTCTTTTAAAAAATAATCGCCCGCCGCAACAGTAAAACGTGCATTAGCATTTACCGGTTTTAGTTGACTTTCAATTAACATAAAAAACTCTCGCAATATAAAGGGCTCAATGTAGGGTGGGCAAAAAGCGCAGCGTGCCCACCAGATTTATTGGCGATTAAACCTTTCCCAAATAATAAAGCTGATTATTGTGAAAACCGCGCTGATTTTCCGGACGGAAATTTTTGCAGTAATCATCAGCACTAACCGGATCAGCTTCACCTAATTCAATTTGTACGGGTTTGAATGGGTAATCTTTTTCGGTGCTGAGCGGATGTGGGCATGCGTGCATGAGCACCAGCGTATCCATCTCGAAACGCAAGGTGACACTATTGCCAGCGGCTTGTGCGGATTTATCCAGCGAAATATTGCCAGTGTTATCCGCAACCACTTTGCTGAACCAGTTGATATTGGCGGCCATATCCGCGCGACCCAAACCGTATTTGGCGAGTTCTACTAAAAAGGCATCGTAACCATTTTGTAGCCATTGATTGCGATCTTGTTGATAATTTCTTTTTCCCCAGCGCGCAGCAACTTGATCGGCATTGCTATTGCCGCAAATAGTGTCATGCCAACAACCATCGGAATTTTTGGAATGCTCATCAACAATCGACGCAAAAATGCGACCCATGTCCGAATACAAACAATTGCCTTTTTGTAATTTAAATGTGTGTTGGCATTTCAGTGTGTCAGGTGCGTTGTAGCGTTCCAATAAATTGCGTGGATTGTAAAATAGCATCGCCAAATTAGCGCCGCCTTCTATGTCGGTAATTTTCAGTAAACTGCCACGACGCAATTCGAGCGACCAATGGCCGTTGCCCGGTAATTGAGTGGTGTACACAATGCGACTCATACACTGGCTTCCTGTTCTTTTTTCATAATGGATTCAATTTCAGTTGGAATGGCATTGCGCGATTCGCCGAGTGCCAAATCATAGGTGATGCCGGCACCATAAGCATTGGGCGCTTGTGGATCATGACGTAATTTATCGAACACCCACAAGCGAGTGCCGAGATAAAAACCTTCACGTAAATCGTGCGTCACCATAAATACGGTGAGCTGATGTTCTTTCCACAAACGCAAAATTAATTGATGCATATCGGCGCGAATACCGGGGTCGAGTGCACCGAAGGGTTCATCCAACAATAAAATTCGCGGTTGACGAATTAAGGCTTGTGCAATCGCCAAACGTTGTTTCATACCACCGGATAATTGGTGTGGAAATTTATTTAACGAGTGACCAAGCCCAACGGAATCCAACAAGGCTTTGGCTTTTTCTTCAACTTGACGTTTGGCGCCGCCAAATAATTTTCCCAACAAAGGTGATTGTTGAAATTCACAGGCGATCATCACATTGCGCAGCACAGTTAAATGCGGGAATACAGAATATTGTTGAAATACTATGCCGCGTGATTGATCCGGTTCTGAAGGAATAGGTTTGCCTTCCAATAAAAGTTGTCCGCGAGTTGGTGTTTCCATGCCCAATAACATTTTTAAAAAAGTACTTTTGCCGCAGCCGGATGTTCCAACCATGGTAATAAATTCGCCTGCGTTGACGCTGACATTCATGCGTTCCAGGACGATATTGTCACCGTATTTTTTCCACAGATTTTTTGCCTGGATCATGGGCATTTTTTTAGCTCTTTTTTCGTCAAGGATTGTTTTGTCAAAAGAAAGTAT